>JAFDZP010000002.1:1338418-1638418 GCA_018266835.1 Bacteroidota bacterium
GTCTAAACCTAAAAAGAAAAACTTAAAATAACAATGACTAATATAAAATAACTCACATAATGCGATAAATTTCATATTTTTAAATGTGCCTCTCGGATTTTTTTATAAATTTAATTTTCTGCCTGCGCAGATTAATTTTATAACTATTGTTCATCTAATTTTTTGACAAAATGAAAAACGTCCGCTTCATTGTTTTACTACTGATGGTTTTTACTTCAGCAAAATCTTTTTCGCAATACAGGCTTAACCAGTCCTTTACAAATCTTTCATTTCCTTTTGTTACTGAGCTGCAATCTTCACCTGATAACACAAACAGGCTGTTCGTAACTACTCAGAACGGAAAAATTTTTGTTTTTCCAAATTCTCAAAATGCAGCTTCTGCAAAGATGTTTATGAATCTGCAGTCGCGTGTAAATTTTTCGGGAGAGATGGGATTAATCGGTATGGCTTTCCATCCCGACTTTCAGAGCAACGGATATTTTTATATCACATATAATACTATCAAGCCTGTATCAACAATTATTTCAAGATTTAAAGTAAGCGCCGCAAATCCGGACTCTGCAGATATTTCCAGTGAAGTAATTTTGCTTGATATTCCTGCATCAACCAGTGTACATAAAGGGGGAAAGCTTATGTTCGGCAGCGACGGATATTTGTATATAGGCATTGGTGACGGTGGCGGACAGGGAGACCCGAATAATAATGCGCAGAACCTCACAAGACTTTATGGAAAAATTTTAAGAATAGATGTTAACAATAATTCCGGCGGTTTAAATTATTCTATCCCCGCTGATAATCCTTTTGCAAATAACACTCAGGGATACAGGAAAGAAATTTATGCATACGGCTTGCGAAATCCGTGGAAGTTTTCACAGGATGCAATAACAAATAAAATCTGGTGCGGAGATGTAGGTAACAATGTTGCTGAAGAAATTGACATCATCGAAAGCAGCATTAACTACGGATGGAAAATAATGGAAGGGTTTGAATGTTTTGACCCTGCGCAAAATTGTGATACAACGGGACTGAGAAAACCGGTATTGCAATATCTTCATTCGGAAGGTGAGGCAAGCTCAATCATAGGAGGATTTATTTACAGAGGCAGCAAGCTTCCGCAGCTATACGGAAAATATATTTTCAGTGATTTTGTTTCGGGAGAGATATGGAAATTAAATTATGACGGAGTAACTCCCGCAACAAAAACTCTGCTCTGGAATACAAACTTTTCAGTTTCAAATATCGGACAAGATAAAAACAACGAGCTTTATTTCTGCAATTATACAAGCGGAAAAATTTATCAGCTGGTTGATACAACCGTCGGGATAAATCTTAACAGCAATATAATCCCTGAATCGACTCAGCTTTTTCAGAATTATCCTAATCCCTTTAATCCCGTTACAAAAATAAATTTTGCTTTAGCAAAAAATTCGTTTGTGAAATTATCGGTTTATGATTTACGGGGAAAAGAAGTTCAGAATCTTATCAGTGAAAACATTTCTGCCGGAGATTATTCTTATTCATTCAATGGAATGAACTTAACCTCCGGAATTTATTTTTACAGATTGGAAACCGAAGGAAGGAGTTTTACGAAGAGAATGGTATTGGTGAAGTAGGAAATTTATGATTTTACAAATATTATGTTAGTTTCTGACTAACTGTTAGTCTCTCCTCCAACTATTTTTACAAACTTCCGTAAGATAACATAGGGCTTATTATGAAAGAAGTAAAAGAAGTTGTAATTGTAGGCGCAGGATTCGGAGGTTTGCAGGCTGTAAAAAAACTTGCAAAACACAATGAACTGAATATAACACTTATTGACCGCGCCAATCACCACCTTTTCCAGCCGCTGCTTTACCAGGTAGCAACTGCCGTTTTATCTCCCGCAGATATAGCAATTCCATCAAGATCATTAATCGACGGTTACGAAAACGTTACAGTAATAATGTCTAACGTAACGCACATTGATAAAGAGAAACGCATTATCTTTTTCAATGACCGCGCACTTAAGTATGACTATCTCATTCTTGCAATGGGAGCGAAGACAAGTTACTTCGGGCACAATGACTGGGAAAAATATACAGTCGGATTAAAAAATCTTACTGATGCGCTGAAGGTAAGAAAAAAAATTCTCTTCTCGTTTGAAGATGCAGAGAACTATCCCGAGAACGCCGAGAAGCTTTTGAAATATATTATTATCGGCGGCGGACCTACGGGTGTAGAGCTCGCCGGCTCGATTGCTGAACTCTCTCACAACATCATAAAAAAAGATTTCAGAAAAATTGATACATCGAAAGCGGAAGTCACTCTGATAGAAGGCGGACCTCGGCTGCTTGCATCGTTCGATGCGGGTCTCTCTGAATATGCCAGAAAAAGTCTTGAAGAGCGCGGAGTGAAAGTTTATCTGAATACACGTGTAAATAATATAGAAGAAGGAAAAGTTTTTACCGAAGGCAAAGAGTTTGATGCAGGCACAATCATCTGGGCTGCAGGTGTAGAGGCAGTGCCATTTACAAAAACGCTTGGAGTGCCGATTGACAGAGCAGGAAGAGTAATTGTAAATCAGTATTGCTCGCTTGATGAATATCCTGAAATTTTTGTTATAGGTGATATGGCTGCTTATACTCAGGCAGGTCATCTTCTTCCGGGAGTATCTCCCGTTGCAATGCAGCAGGGAAGATACGTTGCCAAGACAATTGTTAACGATATAAATAAAAAAGAAAGAAAACCATTTCATTACATTGATAAAGGTTCGATGGCAACTATAGGAAGAAAGGATGCTGTTGCTGAAATTGGCAAGCTGCGATATAAAGGATTTTTCGGATGG
Organism: Bacteroidota bacterium; assembly: GCA_018266835.1. Taxonomy (NCBI): domain Bacteria; kingdom Pseudomonadati; phylum Bacteroidota; species Bacteroidota bacterium. Next base: position 1,341,243 of record JAFDZP010000002.1, read on the forward strand.
CTCTCATGGCTTGGGCTGCACATATTTTATCTTGTAGGATTTAAAAATAAAATATCTATTCTGCTTACGTGGATGTGGAGCTACCTTACATTCGGCGCAGGGGCACGTGTAATACAATCTCCGATAGATGTAAAAGATAATGAAGTATATTGATAAGTATATCAGCAAGTAAAAAGATTCCCTTAACCCCGGCGAAAGGGTTAAGGGCATAGGAGAAATTAGATGGCTGGGTGAATTTGTTTTTTTATGTCTTTTATAAGCTGAGTTCTGTTTCCGCTGTTATTTTCATAGCGGACAAGATATTTCAGGTTTTTTACATTACTCTTTTTCAGAAAATTTCTCTTCTTTTCTGTTTTAAACACTTCTTTAACGTTGGAAGTATCGCCTGCATTTAAAACTCTAAAAGGAGTCATTCCGAATGCATCACAAACTACCAGATACACACCCGGTTTACTTTCCAATTCATCAAAATTTAAAAATGGACCTTGAAATTTTTTGTTTAGAATAATTGGTTCCATAGCTTTTTATTTTAATTTACCTCGTTGATACAAATTGCTAAAAAAATCTTATACACAAAAAGAAATTTTTTCGAGAAAATTGTTTGAGTATTTGACGAAGAATTAAAAAAAACATGTAAAAAACAGAGATTTCAATAAATATTTCAACTTTTTTAAAAAAAGAAATTTTTACTAAAATTGTATTATATGATTTATTATTTTAGTGTTAATTAATGTATGAATAAGGGAGAAATTAAATGTTTGATAATAAACAAGATAATTTTTAAATTTCATTAGCTTTTTCCCTTAACGGCTATGAAAAATTACCGGGCTTATTCATTAATATCAGTTTTTACACCTGATGAACTTAATCTTTTCGAAAGTTTTCTGAAAAGCCCGTACCTTAATACACGCCAGAAACCACTGCAGCTTTTCCAGATAATCTCAAAAAACATTTCAAAATCGGAAACTCCTTTAACAAAGCAAAAAGTGTTTGAGATTCTCTATAAGGATAAGAAGTTCAATTCTAATACTTTCAATGATTTAATGTCGCAGCTTCACAAGCTTGTGGAAGATTTTTTATACATTAACGGCATAAGGAACGATAAACGGAAAAAAGAAATATTTCTTCTAAAAAAATATCTTCAGAACGGATATCATTTTCATTTTGAAAATAAACATAAGCAGCTTGAAAAGCTTTCGGAGAGTGATAAAATTTTTGAACCTTCCTTTTTTCAGGACCTTGTACAGATAGCTACCACTGATCTAACCTTTTTTTTCTTCCACAATACTTTCAAAAAAGTTGATGATTTTTTTGAAGTTCAAAAAAAGCTTATGAATATAACAGTGCAGAGAACTACAGGGTATATGATGGAGCTGGCAACGGAGTATCTCAACACTGTTGCAATGAACACCTCTTTGGATAAAAAGATAGAAAACGACTACAAAAAAATAATACGGCACATTTTTAATTCTAACCTGATGGAGCCGCTAAAATCCTACAGCAAGTACAACCACATTATTGATATATACGGAAAAATGATAAAAGCCTATATGCATCCCGATAATTATAATCACTATTTTAAGTATAAGGCAGCTTTACAAAAAAACAAAAGTAAATTAACCTTTATTGAAATACTGGACCACTACGGGAAGTTAGTTGTCTTTTGCACGTTACGCATAAACCTGAATAAGTACGATGAGAAAATGCGTGAGGAGCTTAAGCAGCTGACACTGGAAATAATACAGGATAAATATTATAAAAGACCCGATATTAATCTTTTCCCTTTTAACATGTACAGAATTTTTTTGAATAATCTTTTTACGCTAAAAGACGAACAATCCATACGGTATATGATAGCAGAATGTGTCCCTTCTCTCGAAGAAAAGTACCAGCCTTCTTTAAAAAATTTATCAGAGGCTTATAGTTATTTTCTTGAAAAAGATTATCTGAGTGCATTATCTCACCTTGAGAAGGTTAATCGTGAATCTTTCCAGATGAATTCGGAAATGAAAACGCTTTATATTAAAATTCATTATTATCTGAAAAATACGGAGCAGATTTTAAGTCTCGCGGAAACTCATACAAAGTTTCTGATGGCTAATAAAATTATTCTGAAAGATGCCCGCGCTATGGAACTGGCTTTTTTGAAATCAATACGTCACATTGTAATTGCAGAAAATCAGGGAAGAAAGAAAAGAATTATGGAAATAAATGAATCACTTCAGAAAAATTTCGACATTACAAACAGAGACTGGCTGCTGGAAATAACAGAGGAGTATCTGAATAAATAAAGTGATTAAAAATTTTGCATACAAAAAATCCCGCTGCTCAAAATTCGAACAGCGGGATTTTCTTTTTTCATCTTTATAACGGAGGTGAATTATTACAACTTGTTCCGCTCCTTTTTTCTTAGTCCCAAACCCCTGTTTGGGACTAAGAGCTTTCCCAAACAAGGGTTTGGGAAAGAGAATATCTTTTTTTATTTTACAAGAAGCATTTTATTTGTAATTACACTGCCTGAAGTTCTTAACGAATAATAATAAACTCCCGAAGATAAATTCGCTGCATTGAACTTCACACTATAAGAACCCGTTCCCATTTTTTCATTTACTAAATTCGCAACTTCTCTTCCCTGCATATCATAAACTTTCAATGATACAAAATCCGATTTTGAAATATCAAACTTAATATTTGTTTCCGGGTTAAACGGATTCGGATAATTCTGATACAAATTAAAATGCACCGGCTCGCCAAGATTGTTAATTCCTGTCGGAGTATATTGCGTAACGGGTTCGCTGATAGTTACATGTCCGCCGCCGGGACCTGTATTGCCTGCTGTAACAACTCCGTAATATGTGCTGCCTATTAAGTATGGATACTCAGGATTTCCAAGCGAATCAATTGTTAAGTAGTAAGCATAAATTCCAGAAGGGTATTCGGGTGTGACTGAAAATCTTCCGTTGTGAACATCAAGGTCGCCGCCTGTGTATGGTTCCCAGTCCTCATAAAAACATCCCAGTGGATATGTTGAGTTGATTGCAGGTCCGTATTGTGCAGCTGTTAAAACTGTTCCGTCAGGTAATGTTGTTCTTGTTGTTATGTTTCTTTTTCTGTAACCGCTTTTCATTCTGCGTATTCCGCCTGTGCCGTTTACATTTGAGTAAGCATATGAACCGTAGATTGGGTAACCGTCAAACATATATCCTACTAATGGTGAGTGCTGGCTTGAGTTGCCCGAGTAAAGTCTTGTCATGTTTATATGATAATGATATGCACCGCCGGGTGCAGGGTGTCCGCCCGATGTATCGAATCCTGTGCCTTCAAAGTAATATGCGTTTCTGTGCCAGATGTTTAAATTGTTATAGGACATTGCGTCACCTGCATTGAATGCAACTACTCCGTTTTTGAATACTCCGATCTGTCCGCCGCCAACAGTTGTAAGTGTGCCTGTATTTGGAACCGGGAATCTTGTAATTTTAAATGACCAGCTTTGATTGGTCGGTACATTAGGATTCATTGCCCAGGGACCGATTGTATAAGACGGTATTCCCGAGGCTTTCACATAAACATAATTGGCTGAGTAAAAAACCTGCTGCACATCTGCAGGAAGATTGTTGTAGCCGACTGCTCCTGTAGTGTTTTGCTTCCATGTTGAAAGCTCCGGCTGCGGGTAAGCAACTGAAACTATCAGAAATAAAAGAGCTAAAATTGTTTTCTTCATAGATTTGGGATTAATGGACTTTCCGCGAAGCGGAAGGTCCCGGTTCTCATTACGAATCCGCCGCGGCGGACTGCTTCGTAATGTTAGATGATATTTTCATAAAAAACTTGCGTGAAAATTATTGCTTCTTAAAACTTTCTAAAAACTTCGCATTTTCTTCATTAAGAGTAACAGCTACAAGTTTACTGTTGTATGTATAGGCAATATGTCTCAGCTCGGGTTCTGTATTGAATGCAAAGCTGTATATAAGCGTGCTGTCTTTATAAAAATTCATAGCGCCTGATGATGCGCAGTAAATATATGGGAACGGCTCTGAGTTCAGCAGTGCCTTCAGCTGCAGCATCTTGTTCATATCTTTTATAGGAACCGTTTTGATTATCATTTTTGAAGTCGAATCAAAATCCATCTTGAACATAATATTCATGTTGTTCGCCTGCGAGAGATCGGGAATAGATGCATTCTCTTTTTTACTTCCGCATGAGCAAAAAAATATGGCTATAAATAAGAGATATATTATTTGTTTTATTCTCATTATATCTTTAGGCTTAAATCTTTAGACGCAAAAAAGTTGAATTTCTTGTTGTCTCAATTTGAATTAAATTCTATTAATTAAATAAACTATAAAAAGCCCCATTTAATGAAAAAATTTTACTTATTAATTCTGGCAGCATCGTTTACAATATTTCTTAGTTCATGCGGGAAAAAAGATGACGTAAAACCAACAACCGAAACCAAGAAAGAAGAACAAACAAAGAATACAACTAAAGAACCCGAAACAAAAAACGAAAAAGCTCCCGAGGCTAACGGACAAAATACAGGTAAGATTGAAATCTTAAAATTCGATAAGAAAGATATCCCTTCAGGCGCAAAATACCAGGGTAAAGTTGTCGGCGGCGCACGATGGAAAGATTCTAACGGTGAAAACCTACTTATCATCACTGAATCAGAAATTCAGAACTCAAAAACAAAAGACGGTGAAGCTGTTATAACTAAAGACTTGTTCGCTTACAATTATATTATAAAAGCAGGAGAGAGCCCGATACTCTGGCAGATAAATGATTTTGTAAAGGACTGTCCGCTTGACCTGGCTTTAAATTACAATCCGAACTCATTAACTGTTACAGATATAGATGAGAACGCAATTGCAGAAACAACTTTTTTATATAGATTATCCTGCAAGGGCGATGTTAGTCCCGACGATTTAAAGCTCATTATGCATCAGGGAAAAGATAAATATGCATTAAGAGGCACAACGGAAATAAAATACAAAGCTAACGGCAAAGTTACTAAAGAAGGCGGTGATTATAAAGTCGATGCATCATTTGATAAAGCTCCGAAAGAATTTCTTGATTACGCAAAGAAACAATGGGAGAAATTTAAAACTCAGGAATTGAATTAAACTGAATTTAATTATTCAATGTGAAAAAAATATTTACAATAATATTTTTTGTTTACTCTCTGAGCTTATTTGCGCAAGTAAGTCCGGATAACGGCGTAAATATTTTTCCGCGGATTTCTGATATTGAAAAAAGAAATTTTCGTTTACATAATAATGATAATGTCTTAGTCGATTATAAAGGCGATACGACCATCAATGTAATTTATTATAAGCTTGATTTAGCTGTGCAAACTGCGCCGAATTTATTAATTGGAAAAGTTACCATTAATAGCACAGTTGCAAATCCAACTATCAATTCTTTATTTTACGATTTAAGCAATGTTCTCGCCGTTGATTCAATTTCATCAACGGCAGGGACTATCAGTTATACACATACCAATGATGTAATTAACATAAATCTTCCCCGAATATTTAATCATAATGAATTAATTTCTGCAACTATTTATTATCACGGAGTTCCTGATCCCAGCGGATTCGGAAGTTTCGTATTCAGCACACATAGCGGCACGGATATTATATGGTCGCTAAGTGAGCCCTTCGGCGCAGCTGACTGGTTTCCCTGTAAAAATGTTCCCTCGGATAAAGCTGACTCCAGCGACGTATGGCTTACCTGCTCTGAAAATTTTACTGCAGTATCCAACGGACTATTAAAGCAGACAATAAATAACGGAAACGGAACAAAGACTTTTAAATGGCATAACTCATATCCGATATCCAATTATTTAATTTCTCTTGCCATCACAAATTACTCTCAGTACGATTTATACTTTAAATATTCCCCGACGGACTCAATGCCGTTTAATAATTTTATTTATCCTCAGCATCTTGCTACACTAAAACCGCAGCTTGATAAAACTATCGGTATGCTCGAATTTTATTCTGCTACTTACGGACTGTATCCTTTCATAAAAGAAAAATACGGACATGCAGAATTCGGAGAGCTTGGCGGCATGGAACATCAGACTTGTACATCAATGGGATACTGGAGCGATGACATTATTGCTCACGAACTTACTCATCAGTGGTTCGGAGATAAAATAACCTGCAAAGACTGGCATCACATCTGGCTTAACGAAGGCTTTGCAACTTACGGAGAAGCCCTATATGAAGAGCACACAAGCGGAAAACTCGGCTACAACAGTTTTATGTTAACTACTATGAACAATGCGAAGCTGGCGCAGGGAAGTATTTATGTGCAGAACGTTGAAAGCGTTCCGGAAATTTTCAGCGCTAACAGAACATATGCTAAAGGCGGCGCAGTTCTTCACATGCTAAGAAATATCATAGGAGATTCATTATATTTTACAGGAATAAAAAGATATGTTGCAGATACATTACTCGCTTATAAAAATGCTGTCACTGAAGATTTCCAGAGAAATATGGAAGCAGCGAGCGGACGGAATCTATCCTATTTTTTCAGTGAGTGGATTTACGGTGAGAATTATCCTCACTACAATGTCAGCATGAATTCATCAGACGCAGGAAACGGATTTTATAATACAACTGTAAAGATAGAGCAGACTGTGAATACTAATCCTGCTTTCTTTACAATGCCGGTTGATATAAAATTATTTTTTGATGAAGGTGATACAACCTTCACGGTACTAAATAATGCGCAGGTACAGAACTATACATTTGCCACAAAAAAGAAAACAAGCACTTTTAAAATAGACCCTGACAGAAAAATTTTATGCAGAATAACGGGTGATGAGCCGGTGATTCCTGTAAATTATTCGCTTTCCCAGAACTATCCGAATCCTTTCAATCCATCCACTACAATTGTATATCAGATTTACAGAACATCTGATGTTCAGCTAACAGTTTATAACATACTCGGACAGGAAATAAAAAATTATTCTTTCACAAATCAAAAAGACGGCAAATATAAAATCGTTTTTGATTCCTTCGGTCTATCCTCAGGAACATATTTTTATAAACTGGTTGCATCAGATATACAATCAGGTGAAGTTTTGTTTACAGATTCCAAAGCTATGCAACTTGTGAAATAATTAATTCACGGCAACATACAAATCACATTCTGAATCATCGGCATCACCTTTAAATCTTTCATCATATAATTCAAAATCAGGAGCATCGAATTTTTTCTTATTGTCAGGATCTTTAACCCATTTTCCATAAACAAAAGCTACCGTCTGCGGGAAGTTTGCAATAGACCCTTTGTGAGTGAAAACTGCATATTTATTATCGGGAATTTCAACAGTATCAAATCCTTCAGGAAGATTATCGAAATCGCTGACCGCTACTCCGGCTATATAATAAATATTTCCTTCTGCATCCATATCATAGCATACTCCGTATGTTTCATTGGGATTAATTCTGTTTTGTGGTTCATTCATTCTTGGCACAAATTTATCCCAGAGATTGCCGATATCCGGCTGAGGATTTTTACCGACATATTTTAATCCTGCGACTTTAAATCCTTTTTTCTCGGTGAATTTTGGTTCCATGGCTTTAAATTTTTAATTTTGGATTATTTGTTTTATTGTTTCTATTTTGCTCTGAAGCTTTTTATCTATTATGGAGCTTTGGATTAAATTGTATTCATCAGGATAAAATATTTTCTCAATCTTTTTGTCGTTCAAGTATTGTATTTCATCACAAATTCCCGTGAGGGTTTCAAGTATGTGCGAAGTTAAAATAACAATTTTTCCTTTTTCTTTTAATTGCTTTATTACGTTGTTGAGCACCTGATTCGTTTCCATATCAAGATTATTGAACGGCTCGTCTAATAACAGCAGAGGGCGCTCAAGCCCGAAAACTCCCATAGCGGCAAGTTTCTTTTTCATTCCCGAAGAATACGTTTCTATAAGTTCATCCAATGGAAGTTCAAAAATACTGTTCCATTTTTCAATATCGAAATTAGAATGTTTCCATTTTATAATATTCAGATATTCCTTTGCCGTTATCTTTGAGTAAAAATAATTTGCTGTTTCAAGATATCCGATATCGCTCAGCTTTATTTCTCTCCCTGTAAATTCTATTGTACCGGCATCAAGCGGAATAATTCCGCATATTGCTTTTATTAAAGTAGTCTTACCCGAGCCATTCAATCCCATTAATCCATATATCTTTCCTTCCTGTGCATCGAAGGAAAAATTTTCAAGAACAGTGTGTTCGCCGTATTTTACATTTATATCTGAAATTTTTAACATGTATCTAAATTAATTCTTTTCGTATAATATATATAGAATAAAAAATGAGAACTGAATTTTACATACTGAAACTGCGGATACTCTCAGCTTTACGATGGATAGCAGAGCTGGGTTTCATAAGGATTATTTTTATTATAGTTCTTGCTGCTGCAGGCTTCAAAATGTTTTTAGATATTAATAATTCCCCTACGGGAATAGCTGCAACAATATTTCTGAATGCAAGTGTTATTTATTCCGTTCACTTCTCAAGAAAAGATGAATTTTTTCTTTCCTCTCTGGATATAAATAAAAAACTTCTTTTTGTATTCGAATATCTTTTATACTCACTACCATTCTTGGTTTTAATTTTAATCTCAAATTATTTTTACATATGTGTTTATGTATTTGTATTACTTGCAATAATTGCAAACACAAAGAGCGGAAATAAAATTAAGATAAATTTTTCATCGGGGAAATCTTTATTCCCGCCTTATGCTTTTGAGTGGATTTCAGGATTACGCACAAACATAATTCCTATTTTTATTATTTATTTACTTGGAATAGTTTTCTGCTTTCAGATAGCCGGCGGAGTTCTTGCAATAATTTTGCTTACATTTATCTTCTCTTCCTTCTTTATTGAAAATGAGCCGCTGATGTATATCGAAGCATATAAAATACATGAGAAAAAATTTCTAAGAGCTAAAATTTTACAATCGGCAAAAATATTTCTGATAGTTATATCTCCAATTGCTTTGCTTCACTTAATATTCTTTTATGAACGATGGTATTTAATAACAGGTGTAATTTTCATCTGTCTTATTATAATTGTTTCATCAGTGCTCACAAAGTATGCTTTTTATTCAGAAGATATTGCAAGTTCAAAGATGAATTACATAATCAACGGAGTTGTGATGTTCTCATTTGTCTCTGCTTTTTATATGACGGGTCCCTTTCTTTTCCCTCTCCCTTTTATAATGATAATTTATTTATATAAAAAAGCCTCACAAAACCTTCAAAATATACGGTTTTTAGCATATTAAAATGTATGCAGGAGCAATTATGTGTATTTATTTGTTGGTTTTAATAGATTACATTAGTGGTCAATTAAATAAAACTTTTTTATAAAAAAACTATATCCCTAAAAAACTAAAATGAAAACGAAATATTTTTTACTGATTCTTTTGCTTGCATGCATAGGGGGCAGCAATGTAAAAGCTCAGTATGTTTTACAGGATGCGTTTCCGACTCTCAGCTATAACTCTATAACTGAATGTCAGACAGCGCCTGATGCTGCAAACAGATTGTTTGTCGTCAGCCAGAAAGGAATTATTTATGTTTTAAACATGAATACTAATCCTCCGACTCAAAAAACTTTTCTTGATATTTCCAGCAGAGTTTCACCTTCCTCTTCCGGAAGTGAAGTTGGATTGCTCGGACTTGCATTTCACCCAAGCTATGTAACAAACAGATATTTCTATGTTGATTTCACCAATACTCCTTCAGGCGGTTCACTTACATCTTATATTGCAAGATACGAAGTAAGTCCGACAAATCCTGACTCAGCATTAAGAAGCACTGAAACAATATTTTTAACACAGACTCAGCCATACTCAAATCATAACGGCGGAAAAGTCGCTTTCGGTCCTGACGGATATTTATATATTGCATTCGGTGACGGCGGTTCTGGCGGTGATCCAAATGGAAACGGTCAGAATAAAAGTGTCTTGCTCGGAAAAATTCTCAGAATAGATGTTAACTCAGCATCCGGCGGAAATCAATATTCAATTCCTCCGACCAATCCTTTCTTCGGAAGTACTCAATTCAAACAGGAAATATTTTCTTATGGAATGAGAAATCCATGGAGATTTGCCTTTGACGTTCCGACAGGAAGATTATACTGCGCAGATGTTGGTCAGAGCGCAAGAGAAGAAGTTGACTTAATCGTCAGCGGTGGGAATTACGGATGGAATGTAATGGAAGGATTTATATGTTATAGTCCTTCATCGGGATGTGATACATCGGGAAAAATAAAACCGATAATTGATTTCACAAGAACAGATGCCGGCTCAATCACAGGCGGATACGTTGTAAGAAGCAGTCCGCAATTACCATTGCTTGAAGGACAATATCTTGTAGGCGATTATGTAACAAAAAAATTATTTGCAATTAATTATACAGGTGTAGGAACTCCTTCTGCAACTTCCACTTTACTTCTTACTTCAACAACTGCTATTTCTACTTTCGGTGTTGATAAGAGTAAAAACATTTATGCCTGCACTTATGCTACTGCAGGTAAACTTATGAAGCTTGTAGATACAAGAGTTGCAGTTACAAATTACAGCTCAGAGACACCTGACCAGTATTATTTGCTTCAGAACTATCCGAATCCATTCAACCCGACAACTAAAATTACTTTTGCAATTCCTCAGGCAGGAAATGCAAGCTTAGTTATCTATGATAATATGGGCAGAATAGTTGAAACTCTTGTTAATAATGAAAACTTAAATACAGGTTTCTATACAAGGGAGTTCAATGCATCAAATTTATCAAGCGGAGTTTATTATTATAAATTCACAACAAGCGGCTTCAGCGATACAAAGAAAATGCTTTTAGTGAAATAAACTTTTCTAAAATAGTTTTTAAAAAGAAAACCCTTTGTGAGATTTCCTCGCAAAGGGTTTTTTGTTTCGCCGGGTTTATAATTTAAAAATTTCTATTTTATTAAAATCATTTTTTTAGTTTCTTTTATACCATCGGTCAGAAGCATATAGAAATAAACTCCCGCTGCATAGCGAGATGCATTCCAGCTGACTTCATGAACTCCCGCAGTTAAATTTTCATCAAGCAACGTTTCAAGTTTCCTTCCAAGAATATCGAAGATAATTATCTTCACAGGAATATTATTTTGATTTCCATTCTGCGGCAAATCGAATTTAATTTTTGTTGAAGGGTTAAATGGGTTTGGGTAATTTTGGTAGAGTGAAAATGATTTCGCAACGGATTCATTTGTATTAATAAACGTTGATGCGCCTCCATCTGTGGTTTTGGCAATCATACCGTAATCACCAACTGCATAACCTGTTTCTGCATTCAGAAAATTCATTCCATATACATGACTATCAGGAGCTTTAATTTGAAACCAGCTATCTCCCGCATCAGTAGTTTTATACATATACTCCAAGCCGTCATACACATATCCGGTTTTTGAATTTGGAAATCTGAGAGGACCGTGCATTTGATTAGATGATGTATTAAGGTAATGGGGCATCCAAGTAACACCACTATTTGTTGATTTCCAGATTGCAGGTATTTCACCAAATCCTGAAGCATCGAGAGATTTTCCCGAGACAACAATTGTATCTCTGCTTAAAAATTTTACATCCCATGCGCGGTAAATTATGCTTTCAGGAATAGTATCAAAGGTAGCTCCGCCGTTTGTAGTTTTTCTCAACTTCCATTCTCCCCCTACATAACCTGTATTTTCATCTATAAAATTTACATTCCAGTTCTGGCTTCCAATTGAGTAGTTTATATACCAGTTTAAGCCTCCGTTAGTTGTTTTGAAAAATGCATTATATTTGCAGACACCGAATCCGGTGTTTTCATTAATAAATTGCATTGCTGTTATCTGATGAAAACCGGGATTGCTTACGCTCCAGTTAAGTCCGTCATTAGTTGTTTTATACATCAGGTCATTAAAAAAGTCACCTGCATACCAGGTATTTCCTCCCGCGTAAGCCATTGCTCCGAAATATGTTGCAGTACTGCCTACCATATATTTTGTCCAATTCGTTCCTGCATTAGTAGTCTTATAAATATTGGGCGACCAGCCCATTGCAAAGCCTGTATTATTATTTTTGAAAATTACATCATCTAATTCATCTGAAGTAAATGAGCTGTTATTGTTCATCCAGGTCGTACCATTATCTGTTGTTCTTAAGTTTAATCCAAAAGTTCCGATACAAAATCCTGTACTTTGATTTATAAAGTATACTTGTGTTGGTTGTGGAGCATAGAAACCTATTGTGCTGTTTCTGATTTTAGAGATTGTCCAGTTAGCACCTGAGTTTGTTGTTCTACCTAAAATTGTATCGTTTGCAAGAAAGTAACCAGTATTTGCGTTTGAGAATTTTAAATCAATCAGGCTGTACTTTACTGTATCCTGCCAGTTTATGCCGCCATTAGTTGTTCTTAATAATCCTGTATTAGAACAAATAAAACCCAGATTCTCATTTAAAAACATTACGCGGTAAAGCGAAAGCTTCAGTGTATTAGGGATTGAATCCCAGGTAATACCGGAGTTTGTAGTTTTTAATATCTTCGAATGTTCGCTGGGATTCTGCCATGGGTAACCGACAGCAAAACCCACGTTTGATGAAACAAAACTTAAGTCATTCAGACTAATATTTGATTCAGAATAAGTTTCATTCCAGCTTACTCCGCCATCTGTTGTTCTATAAATTTTACCTATGTAATTTTCAAATTTAAGAGCATAACCAACACTTTCAGAAATAAATTTAATTTTGGTGTAGTATAAATAAAGTTGAGAGACAAAATTCCAGTTCTTTCCTCCGTTTGTTGTTTTTAATAATCTTCCCGATGTCATATACGCATACCCTTTAGAACTATCTGCCATTGATAAATTTTTTACAGATAAATCACTGTTGCTGAAATTATACTCTATCCAATTCAAGCCGCCGTTGTAGGTCCTGAATATTGAATTTGTACTGCGGCATATTCCCGAGCTTTCTGTGAACATAGTTAAATCAAACATACTTGCGGCAGTTGGTGTGGGATTCAGATAAACCCATCCCTCCTGCGCAAAAATTGAGGGCGGTAATATAATAAAGAATACAATTAGTAATTTTCTCATTTTAAAATCTTATACAAACAATCTATGGATTTATTGCATTCAAACAAAAGATTTTTTTTAAGGAATATTAGAAAATTAAAGAGTTGATAATTAGAGTTTTATGGTGAGTTTTAGCAAAAAGAAATTAATGGCAGATAACCTGTTCGGTTATTTTTTGTAACGGTTCAAGTTTTGGGCTGAGATATGGAATACCGAGATTCAATCCGCGAAGGATAAAAATTAATGCGAAGAGCAGTGCAATAGCGGGTGAGAGTTTATTTATTTTTCTTCTGATGTTAACGCTTACAAAATTTTTCGACATTGAAATACCAAGCATCATAGGAAGTGTTCCTATTCCGAAAAAAGCCATGAAGAGCGCACCACCAGCTGGGGTTCTCAGCGCAACGGCGCCCGTCAAGGCTATATAAACAAATCCGCACGGAAGAAATCCGTTCAGAACTCCGATTCCAAACAGCGAAGCTTTGGAATTTTTTGAATAAAATTTAGCAAAAATGTTCTTAAAAACAGATAGTTTACTTTTCCCGCTTTCTATGATAAAAACATTTTTGCTTTTATTAATATAGGGTCTTATAAGATAAAAAATTATTACAATACCAATGGCTACTGAGATTATCTGCTGAAATCCTGCCATGAAGATTCTTTCACCGAAGAATCCGAATATCGTTCCGAAAAAAGTATAAGTTACAACTCTTCCGATATTGTAAGAAAATCTTTCAAGAAGAAAATTCAATTTGGTTTTATTAGAGGATGGCAGGGATAAAGCTATAGGTCCGCACATCACTGCGCAGTGAAAGCTGCCTAAAAGTCCCAGTAAAAATCCCGCTAATACTTCCATCTTAGTTTATAAAAATATCTGATTGAGTGAAATACTCTTTATCGTTTACTTTCCACAATACTTCTACTTTCCAGTTTCCTTTATCTAATTTATCAGTTGGAATAATTTGTAAACCGTTTTCATCTTTGTTTATATCAACACTGAAATCTTTTTTCTTATCCATGGCTCTGTAGAAACTTATCTTTCCTGTTATGTTATCCTTCGAGAAAATGCCGGGGAATTTTATTTTTATCGAATTGGAGGTATTATCAAAAATTATTTTTTCTGTCAGAGAATTAGTACGGTTAATCATATCAATTCTATCCTGATATTTCAATTCTCTTTCATAATAATTTTCGGAGACGAGGTCTATATTTTTTGTCATTGAAATGCCGACCATTGTGCCGATTCCTATGGCAAAAACGACAAATGAAATTATTATTTTTATTCCCCAGCTTATTTTCATAATTGTAATTTAAAAATTATTTATTATTTGTTACCGGTCCGTTGAATGAAGACTCAAGCTCATTCAGCAATTTATCCCCTGCAAAAACCTGAATTGTAAAAGGCGTATTCATCATTTTTATTTTATCCCGAGATATATACACAATAAACTTTCCTTCTATTATTCCTGCCGGAGCAAGATTAAAATCGTTTCCTATCATTTTTACTTCGCCGTCAATTCCTTTTAACTTCAGGGTAATCGGTGTTTCTTTAAGAGTTTTATTCGCTAAGTTAATATTATACAAATTTGTAATTCTTCCGTCAGGCTGCTCCTGGAATAAAAGTCCGGGGGTTCTTAATATCGTTGCATCAATTTCTTTTCTGTTTGAAAAAAGTACAACCTGCAGTGCTATCAATACCAGCAGTACTATTGAATATCCTATTTCTCTCGGAGTAACTTTGAATTTTTTTCCTGTTTCTATACCTACAGCTGAATCGTATCTTATCAATCCTTTTGGCTTTCCGATTCTTTCCATCACATGGTTACATGAGTCTATACATGCAGTGCAGTTCACACATTCCAGCTGCGTACCGTTTCTAATATCAATTCCTGTCGGGCATACATCAACACACATCTTACAATCGATGCAATCGCCTGAATTTCTTTCTTCGTTCTTTCTTATTTTGCCTCTGGGTTCGCCGCGCTTATAATCGTATGCAATAACTATAGAATGTTTATCAAGCAATACACCCTGTAATCTGCCATAAGGGCAAACATAAATGCAGGCATACTCTCTGAAATATGCAAACACAAAATAAAATGCGCTTGAGAACAATAAAATTAAAAATAATCCCGTCAAATGATTTTTGGGGTCATCTCTTATTATGTGGAACAATTCATCCGTACCAATTATATACGCCAAAAAAGTGTTTCCTATAACAAAAGATAAGGCATAGAATATTCCCCACTTGGAGAATTTCTTTACTATCTTGCTTCCGGTCCACGGGTCGGAGTTTAATTTTCTTTGCTTTCCTGCATCACCTTCAATCCAGTACTCAATTTTCCTGAAAACCATTTCAAGAAAAACAGTTTGCGGACATGCCCATCCGCAGAATAATCTTCCGAATATTACTGTGAAGAGTATTACAAAAACTATAATTGAAATCATTGCAAGCCCGAACAGGTAAAAATCCTGCGGTACAAATGCAAAGCCGAATAAGATAAATTTTCTTTCAACAAAGTTGAAAAGAAATAAAGGGTGTCCGTCGTATTTTATTAATGGGGTTCCAAACAGGATTGCAAGCAGAAGAACGCTGAACCAAGTTCTTAAATTGTATAACTTACCGTTTGGCTTGCGAGGGTGAATCCATTTTCGTTTACCTTCTTTACTTACTATAGAAATTTTATCTCTGTATATCTGTTTAGTCTCGTTATCTTCTGTCATTTGATACATCATAATTTTTTGCCCCTTTTAAAAAAATTAACCACGCTATACCTCCCCACATCGCGCCGAGGCGCGAAGGGGCTTGGGCTAGGGGAAGTTATAACGTGGCGTAGTTCATAAGATCTATTTTTTAATTTGTGTTGAGTCAGTTTTCACTGAATCAATTTTAACTGCTGTGCTATCGGTATAAATTGTTCCTTCAGGCTGTTTTCCGTTTGCGGGATTTGTACCCTTCAGCGATAAAACATAATTCGCTACTGCCTGAATCTGTTTCGGGTTCAGCTGGTTCTGCCAGCTAATCATACCCTTAATCGGAACACCATATTTCACAGTTTTAAATACATTTACAATACCGCCGCCGTGAATCCAGTAATCATCCGTCAGGTTAGGACCGATAAGTCCGCCGCCTGCAGGTCCGTGGCATACTGTACAGTTAGTTGTAAAAATTGTTTTTCCTTCGTTAAGTGTTGCATCATCTTTCATAAGCTTCACTGTGTTCTCATTTATAAATGCTCCTGTTCGTATCAGTTCATCTCTCTGCATTGCAGCAACTTTCATTTCATCATTATATTCTTCTGCTGAAAGTCCGCTCATTTTAAAAACGTGATAGTTCAGCATGTATAAGAATGCAATCACTATTGTTCCGTAGAATAAAATATTGAACCATGGCGGAATAGTGTTATCCAGTTCGCGAATTCCATCGAACTCGTGGTCCATCATAATGTCTTTTTCTTTTTCAATCGGTACTGAACGTGTAAGCATTTGTCTCAATGAAGCCCATGCTTTTGCACGCTTCGGAGCTCCCACTGTTATTCCCTCTATATTGCCGAAGTAAATCACCATGAAGAGCATGAATGCAATTCCGATTAGTGTGCCTGCAGCAATGTAGTTCTGGTCTAATGCCGGTCCGGTTGCAGTTGGTGTAGTTGTTGCTGTCTGTGCAAAAGCTGACACCGAAAACATCATCAAGGCAAATACTGTAAATAAAATTGTTTTAAGTTTCATTTTTATATTTCTTCAAAATTTATTTTTCAAATGGAATTTCACTCATCTTTTCTAAATATTTCTTATCCGCTTTCAGAACCCAGACCGTTAATCCCAAAAAGAACAGGAAGAAAATCACCAGGGAAAATATAGGGTAGATTGCTATTCCTTCTATTGATGTTAAAATATTGTCAAACATATTTTATAATTAAAATTTTCTGATTTATTTTACTGTTGTTGTATCGCCTTTAATATCTGTTCCCATTCTTTGGAGATACGCAATAAGAGCAATAATTTCTTTGTTGCTTTGTGCCGGCGCTCCGTTCTTTTGCAAGTCCGCTGCTAATTCTTCTGCCTGTTTGGTTAAATCCTGCAGCGCCTGTTTTTCATATCCCGGTGCATAAGGAACACCCAGTGTCCTCATTGCATTTATCTTGCTCTCTAAAGTAGAGTTATCAAGATTTTGCTTCAGCAGCCAGTCATAGTTCGGCATAATAGAACCCGGCGAAACGTTACGCGGATTTTCCATATGATTATAGTGCCATAGGTTCGGATATTTCTTTCCTATTCTCATTAAGTCGGGACCAATTCTCTTCGAACCCCACTGGAAAGGATGGTCATAAACGAACTCTCCTGCTTTTGAATATTCACCGTATCTTTCTGTTTCAGATCTGAATGGCCTTATCATTTGTGAGTGGCATGTGTAACATCCTTCTCTTACATAAATATCTCTGCCTTGTAATTCTAACGGAGTGTATGGTTTTACACTCGGTATAGTAGGGATATTAGCTTTTATCATGAACGTCGGAATCATTTCAATTGCACCGCCGATTATTATAGCAATAGTAGCAAGAAGTGCAAATTTTCCGGGACGTGTTTCAAGCCATCTGTGCTTAGTCGATTTATCAACGTAATCTTTTTCAAGAGCCGGTGCTTCAGCAGGTTCATTTGCTTCAAGTACTCCGGACTTTGCAGTCTTTATAAGATTGACTACCATTACTACCACACCCGTAAGATATAATGCTCCGCCAAATGCTCTTATCATATACATCGGGATAATCTGAATAACTGTTTCTAAGAAGTTTGGATACTGAAGAATGCCTAATGGAGTGAACTGTTTCCACATCAATGACTGTGTTATCCCTGCCCAATAAAGTGAAGCGGCATAAAATACAATTCCGAGTGTGCCAACCCAGAAGTGGAAGGCAGCCATTTTTTTAGAATATAAACTTGTTTTGTAAATCCTTGGAATAAGCCAGTATAAAATTCCGAATGTTAAAAATCCGTTCCATCCTAATGCGCCGATGTGTACGTGAGCAACGATCCAATCTGTAAAGTGAGCAATTGCATTAACATTTTTTAATGAAAGCATAGGTCCTTCAAACGTAGCCATACCATAGCATGTAACTGCAACGACCATAAATTTCAGAGTAACATCGTCTCTTACTTTATCCCATGCGCCTCGTAATGTCAAAAGTCCGTTAATCATACCACCCCACGACGGGGCAATAAGCATAATTGAAAATACTACTCCGAGCGATTGCGCCCAGTCAGGCAGCGCAGAATATAATAAGTGATGCGGACCTGCCCATATGTAAATAAAAATTAAAGACCAGAAGTGAACGATAGAAAGCTTATAAGAATAAACCGGACGACCTGCCATTTTTGGAAGGAAGTAATACATCATACCCAGATAAGGAGTTGTTAAAAAGAATGCTACTGCATTATGACCATACCACCACTGAACTAACGCATCCTGAACACCTGCGTAAACAGGATAACTTTTGAAAAATGATACCGGTATTTCAACAGAGTTTACTATATGGAGAACAGCGACTGTTACAACTGTTGCAATATAAAACCAAACTGCTACATAGATATGTTTTTCTCTTCTTTTGAATATCGTTCCGAACATGTTAATAGCGAACACAACCCACACAAGAGCAATCATTATATCGATAGGCCATTCAAGCTCAGCATATTCTTTGCCGGATGTAAGACCCAAGGGTAATGTAATTGCAGCTAAAACTATAATCAGCTGCCATCCCCAGAAATGAATTCTGCTCAGCAAATCACTGAACATTCTTGCCTTACAAACTCTCTGCAAAGAGTAATAAAGACCCATAAATATTGCATTACCCACAAAAGCAAAAATTACCGCGTTTGTATGCAAAGGTCTTATTCTTCCGAAAGTTGTATATTGTGTGCCTAAATTGTGAACAGGGGCAAATAGCTGAAGCGCAGCCAGTAGCCCTACTAACATTCCAACGACTCCAAATACAATAGACGCAATCGCAAAATCCCTCACTATCTTATTATCATAACTGAATTTTTCAACAGTCATTATTATTTTTCTCCTTGGTTATTATATATTATTTAAAACTTTTTTTAACCGCTCACCAATTTCATAGGCAAGGACTTTTAGCTTTATGTTATCGATACCTGCCATTGTTTCCAGCGGATTAATTACTGAAACTTCTGTGACGCCGTCTTCCTGTTCCTGCACAATAAGATTACATGGAAGAAGCGTTCCGATTTTATCTTCCAGTAAAATTGCTTTATGAGCAAAACAAGGATTACAAGCTCCGAAGATTTTATAATTTCTGAAGTCCACGTCAATTT
Source organism: Bacteroidota bacterium (assembly GCA_018266835.1). Classification (NCBI taxonomy): domain Bacteria; kingdom Pseudomonadati; phylum Bacteroidota; species Bacteroidota bacterium. The sequence continues at coordinate 1,360,697 of JAFDZP010000002.1, forward strand.
TTTTCTTGAATGTATCTTTCACGTCAATTTCAGAAATTATTCCAAACCCCTCTTCGGTGAGGGCTGATGTCATTTTATTTATGGCATCATCAAAATTAAGATTGGTTTTTCTGGTTAAATAGTAGTTCATAATTTTTTATTTTCTGTTTCGCTTTGAATATTTTCGTCAAATAATATTCTTACAGACGGAGTATATCTGTCATCGTACTGTCCCGATTTTACTGCCCACATGAAGGCAAACAAAAAGGTTATTGCTACTGTAATACTCGCTCCTATAAGAATAAACATCACATCCATTGTTGTATATTTTGCTTAAATTAATTTTTGTCTCTTTGCAAAAAAATCTGTCAGAAATATTGCAAAGAGAACTACTGAAATTGAACTGACCGGCATTAATATTGCCGCTACTATTGGTGATAACGCTCCTTGTACAGCATAGTAAAGACCTACGAAATTATAAAGCATAGAGAATGCAAAACTTGCTTTAATTACATTCATCGTAGTCTTTGAAAATATTAAATATTTATTAAGCTCTCTGAATTTTTCAGAGCTAAGTATGGCATCGCATGAAGGGGAAAAACATGTTACGCTTTCTGTCACGGCAATCCCTGCATCGCTTTGCTTTAATGCGCCGGCATCATTTAAGCCGTCGCCTATCATTAATACTTTTTTGTTTTTATCCTGAAGAGTTTGTATATAGCTGAGTTTATCTTCGGGTTTCTGGTAAAATTTCATATCTGCCTGCGTGCCGAATATCTCCTGTAAGTTTTGTCTCTCGTTATCATTATCACCTGATAAAAGTGAAAGCTCTTTATCTTCTTTTAATTCATTAACAAGCTCGCTTAATCCTTTTCTGAAGTAATTCAGAATTAAAAAATATCCTTTAAGTTTTCCGTTCTTGCTTACATAAACTTTCGAAGCTTTGTTTTCAGCATCTTCTTTGCTATCGCCTGCCATTACAAATTCAAGCATCCCTATTTTATATTCATTCTCTCCTACAATTCCTTTAATTCCTTTACCGGGAAATTCTTTATAATTGGCGATTGCAAATTCACCGTCACATTTTATCGAGCCATAAATTTTCTGGCTGAGAGGATGAGTTGAATTTTTAACAAGAGATTTTATTTCGGAAAGTTCGTAATTGCTTAAGAGACTTCCGTAATAATTTAATTCAGCATTTTTTACCTGTGTAATTGTTCCTGTCTTATCAAATACAATCGAATCAATTTGTGAAAGTTTTTCAATCACGCCGGTATTTTTGAGATAAAATTTATTTTTACCGAAAATCCTCATTGAGTTTGAAAGCGCGAATGGCCCGGCCAGGGCTAACGCGCAGGGGCAAGCTATTACCAAAACGGCTGTGAAAACGTTCACAGCTATTTTTACATCTTTATTTAACCAAAAGGCCCCTGCGGTTAATGCTACAGCTATAGTTATATATGTAAAATATTTTGCTATTACATCATTTAATTTTGTTTTTATTACATCGGTCTTTTTAAATGCATCGTTGTTCCATAACTGAGTAAGATAGCTCTGAGAAACGTCTCTTACTACTTCAAGCTCGAGAACATCTCCTTCCTGCCGTCCCCCTGCATAAACTATTTCGCCAAATACTTTTTCGATTGGGGTCGATTCACCTGTTACAAAACTATAATCTATCTTGGCGTTACCTTTGAATAAAATGGAATCGGCAGGAATAAGCTCACCGTTTCTTATAACGATACGGTCTCCCTTTTGCAGCTTATTTATAGGAGTTGTAGTCTCGTTCTTATCTTTTAAAATTGTGACTGATATCGGAAAATATGATTTATAATTTCTTTCGAAGTTCAAAAAGTCAAATGTCTTTGTCTGAATTAATTTTCCTATTAGTAAAAAGAAAATTAAACCTGTCAGCGAATCAAAATATCCTGCGCCGAAACCTGAAATAACTTCGAATACACTTCTGAAAAATATTACCGCTATACCCAATGAAATCGGGACATCAAGATTAATATATTTTTGTTTGAGCCCTATGAAAGCAGATTTGAAGTAATCTGATGCGCAGTAAAAAAATACGGGGACGGATAGTAAGATATTTAGATATCCGAATAAATGTTTGTAGTACATATCTAGATTTCCCAATGAAAGATACTCGGGAAAACTGAACAGCATAATGTTTCCAAAACAGAAGCCGGCAATTCCGATTTTATAATATAGTTTTTTTAATACTTTCGGTTTGTCATTTTCAGCTAAATCATCAATATTTATCGCCGGCTCATAACCAATACTGTATAAAAGTTCTGCTATTTTCCTTAAGGAAGTTTCACCTGTTTTATAGGTAATAAAAACTTTCTTTTGAGTGAAATCTGTTTTAGAATTTACAACTGCGTGATCTATCTTGTAGAGGTGCTCTAAAAGATAAATACAGGATGAACAATGGATTGAGGGGATGTAGAATGTAACTTTTGTAATTTCGTCGTTTGAGAATTCAATTATCTGTTTTTGAATTTCTGCTTCATCAAGATAGTTGAATTTTATGCCTGAACCGGATTCTTTTAAATTTATTCCGGGGTGATTTTCTAATGTATAATAACTGCAGAGATTGCTCTGGAATAATAATTCATAAACTGCCTTGCAGCCGGCGCAGCAGAAACTCTTATCATCGTATAAAATTTCATCGATGCATTCGTCTCCGCAGTGGTAGCAGATGTGTTTAGTTAATATGTCCGGTTGTTGTGGCATTGAATAAATTTTTCATTACAAAAATAGAAAGATTTACCCGCCTGCCAAATGATATCAGTCAGATTTAAATATGATATACATCATATTTTTAAATTGATGTTTTTTAGGTTGTTAAGGTGTAAAATGGGTGGTGAGGGGAAAATTTTTGGTATAAAATTACTTCATATCGAAGCTGAGTTTTACCAATGCGCTGTTCTCTACCATGGAATTTCTGTTGCCTGTCATTGTGCCTGCTGCTCTGAAATTCACAAAGTCTCCTGTGCCTGCAGTTACATAAGTGTTTGCCTGAAACAAAGGATTTCCGCCGTTCGGACCTGAACCTTGTGCAATACCCTGAGCCTGAACAGTAAATGATGAGCCGTTATTGAATGTGAAAACGTAATAGTCGGTGAAAGTACCGTTGCCATCAACATAATCATATATAAAATATGATTTTACGGGAACGGATAAGCTGTCATTGAAAAGCGCTACTCCGGTTCCGATAGCTGTTCCGAGTCTGTGATTGGGAATATCGGGAATTTCAATGAAGCTGCTTTGCGTGATCTGATATTTTAAAGAAAACTTGAGATTAAGTACCTGGTAGTTGTTTTGTTGTGAGTATGAATTTGAAATAAAAATAAATAAAAAAACAGTAAGTATATATTTAAGTATAATGCTCTTCTATTCCCCCTATCTCTCTGAGTTTATTTTCATTTAATATTCTTATTTTCTTTCCGTCAAGCTCGATGAGTTTTTCGTTTTTGAAATCGGAAAGAGTTCTTATAACTGTTTCAGTTGTAGTTCCTACAATGTTTGCAATATCTTCTCGCGGTAGCACAATTTCAATTTTACTCTCATCCTGTTCTTTGCCTTTGAAAGTATCCTTAAGATAAAATAAAGTCTCTGCTAATCTTTCTCTCACGCTTTTTTGTGAAAGCGATTGAATCTTCTCCATAGCAATTCCGAGCTCTTTGCATAAGCTCACCATCATCTGTTTGGAGATGTAAGAATTCTTCTGAAGCATAGTTAAGAAATCTTCTTTTCTTATTAAACATACGACAGTATCTTCAAGAGCAGTTGCGGAATTTGCATAACCTTCTTCAGCAATAATTGCTCTGTATCCAAGGAAGTCACCGGGAATACCAAAGCCGGTTATTTGCTCTTTGCCGTCTTTGCCTGTTCTGTATAATTTTACTTTGCCTTTATTGATGCAGTATAAACCGGGAGGAGTGTTTCCCTCGTAAAAAATTGTCTGGCCTTTTTTGAAGTGGTTACAGATCTTATTGCAGTTAATAACTTCTAAATCATCCTCAAATGAAAAGTTCATTAAAGAATCAGCTTTTGCGTCACAGTCTTCACAGTCTATTTTCTTTACTATCATATTAATAAATTAACTTATAGAGATTAAACTTTCCAATTATTAATTAATACTATTTTTGCTTATTGTGCAGCGGAATTTATAAGCTCTTTTGCGCTTGTAATTCCTGAATCGGTTACTTTATCGCCGCTGAGTAACTTTGCAATTTCCAGTACTTTCTCTTCTCCGGATAACTGTTTTATTTCGGCAATAGTTTCCTTATTTAAATCCTTCTTACTCACAAAATAATGAGAATCGCTCTGAGATGCAATTTGCGGAAGGTGAGTAATTGAAATAATCTGATGCGATTTTGAGAGCTTTTTGAGTACTTTTCCCACTTTATCGGCAGTTTTTCCACTGATTCCAGCATCAATTTCATCAAAAACGAGAATTTCTATTTCATCGGAATCCGATAAAACTGACTTAATTGCAAGCATTACGCGTGAAATTTCCCCGCCTGAAGCTGATTTTTTCAACGGTGAAAAATCCGAACCTTTATTCGTTTTTATGAAAAACTCGATATCGTCAAATCCTGTTGAAGCGAGCAAAACATTATTCTCCGAAAATAAACTTTCTTCGGAAGTTTTATATATTTCAAAATTAACTTTAAACTCTGCTGATTCCAGTCCTACTTCTTTTAAAATACCCGTTACATTTTTTTCAAGCTCTTTTGATTTCTTTTTTCTTATATCTGAAATTTCTTTAGCTATCTTATAAACATTTTTTCTTTTCTCCGATATTTTTTTCTCAGCCTGTTCTGTTTCATAATCAAAATTTTCAGCTATATTTAATTCTTTAGCAACTTCTTTCGCCTTTTCTATAATTTCATTTACAGAAAGTCTGTATTTCTTTTTTAAAAAATTAAGGCTGCCTAGACGCTCTCTTATCTGCTCAATTCTTTCTGCATCAAAATTTATATTTTCATTGTATGATATTAACGACGTTGAAACTTCCTGAACGTTTACAAGACTCTCTTCAAGGATTTTTATATTCTCTTCAAGTGAGTTGTCAAACTTTAAAATCTTTTTTAATTCCTTTATTGATGAAGAAAGCTCTTTTATAACATTTAAATCAGATTCATATAAATGGTCTATAGATGAATTTAACGCAGTGGAAATCTCCTCAGAGTTTTCCATTTTATTAAGTTCAGTATGCAGCTCCTCATCTTCATTTTCAACAGGATTTATATCATTTATTTCTTTCAGCTGAAATTCCAGAAACTCTTTTCTTTCAGCTAATTCATCTTTTTTGCTGATCAGATTTTCGTAGTCTTTAATACTATCTTTTAGTTCTCCGTAGCTGATTCTATATTTTTCAAGCAGCCCTTCATTTTTTATATACTGGTCAAGAATACCTATGTGAGTTTCTTTATTTAATAAAGACTGATGTTCGTTTTGCGAGTGAATATCTATTATAATATTACCCAGGTCCTTTAAATCAGAAATATTTACCGGAACATCGTTTATAAAATTCCTGCTAATCCCCTTTTTTAGCAAGTCCCTGCGGATAATTATATATCCGTTCTCGTTCTCTATTTCAAGGCTTTTTAATAATGCTTTAACTTTTTTATTATCCTTAAAATCAAAGTATCCTTCAATAATCATTTTATCGGAATCTTTTCTGATAAGAGAATAATCTGCCCGCTCACCGAGTATCATTCCGAGCGCATCGAGGATTATTGATTTACCTGCTCCCGTTTCTCCTGTTAATATATTAAGACCGGATGAAAAATTAATTTCAGCCTCTTTTATTATCAGATAATTTTTTATAAAAAGTTTTTCTATCATTCAGTAAAGTACAATCAAAAAGTTTTAACAACCGAACACTTATTACATTATATTATTTATTTAAAAGAAGTAGTAATAGTAGTAATGATGTTAGTATTGTCAGTAAAGTATTAAAATCTATTTTTTGTATCAATTTTAAAAGAAGTAAGTCTAATAAGATTGTGAGTAAGTACAGGTGTTACAAACATTGTTAACATTCATTTTTTTAAAAAATTTAAAATCATCTTTTATTACTAATAACTATCATCAACTAAAAAATTATGAATAAGTTATGAACAATTTTTATCACAAAATGAGAATAAAATAAAAAGAGGATGCAAAATTAATTACATCCTCTAAAATTATTCATTATTAATTATCAATTATTAATTGATCACTGCTGTCTTATTCTTTCTCTCAGTTCATTTATATCGCTGAGAGTTTTGTTGTTAGTCTTGCACTGTTCGGAAATCATGTTATATGCATAAAGCACTGTAGCGTGGTCCTTGCCGCCGAAGTTAAGTCCTATCGACTGCAATGTATACGTCGTCAGTTCTTTTGCCAGGAACATAGCTGTCTGCCTTGCATACGCTACTTCCTTAGTTCTCTTCTTCGATAATATCTGATTCTCTGAAATATTAAAATATGCTGCTGCAGTAGAAATTATGGATTCAATTGTAATGTTCTTTACTCTCTTTGCACTGCCAACAACTCTGTGTATAACCTTCTCTGCAATATCTAATGTTATCTCGCCCTTTTTGCTGAATACACTTTCGCTGGTAATGCCGACTATACATCCTTCAATCGTTCTTATGCTGTCCTTTACATTTGTTGCAATGTAATGAATCACATCTTCCGGAGCGAACATCTGGTACTCATCAAGTTTCTTTTTAATGATGGCGACTCTCATTTCCCAGCTTGGCGGCTGAATATCGATTGTAAGTCCCCACTGGAATCTTGATATCAGTCTTTCTTCAATTCCCTGAATCTGATTTATCGGCTTATCGCTTGAAAAAATAATATGCTTTCCTTCAGAGAAAAGAGAATTAAAAATCTGATACATAAAATCCTGCGTCTTATCTTTTCCGCTGAGATTTTGTATGTCATCGATTATTAATACATCAAGAGATTTATAAAATGAATCAAGCTGCGAAGGGCTTCCTGCATTCTGAGAAATGCCTGCGCGGTTCTTGCTGATGCTGTCTATAAATCTGTTTGTGAAGTCAGGTGTAGTTGTGTAGAATATTTTTTTAGTCGGATCTTTTCTTACTATTTCATTTCCGATTGCATGAATGAGGTGAGTTTTACCTAATCCCACTCCCCCGTAAACAAAGAACGGATTATATGCTTTGCCGGGATTGTTTGTAATTGCGTAAGCAATTTCAACGGCAAGCTCATTGCTCTCGCCTTTTACAAGATGCTCGAAAGTATATTTTGGATTTAGATTGTGCTCGTACTGTTCACTTTGCTGTACCGGCTGAGGAATATCGTGCCTGTAAAGATTCTGACGGATATTGTAAACATTATTATCGGGCGCAGGCTCTTCTTTTTTAATTTCCGGAGCTGCTTCCTGAATAGAATTTTTTATTTCGTACTGAAGTTTGCCGTTTTCGCCAAGCAGTCCGCTTGAGATAATATTTGAGATGAACTTGTTGTATCTTTTTTCAATGATGCCGTAGTAATCTTCGCTCGGGACTGTGATAGTCAGTATACTGTTTTCAAAACTTTTCGGTTTTAAAATTGAGAACCACGTTCTTATTTCGTTTTCCGGAATGTTATGTTTGAGTAAATCTAAAAAATTATTCCAAATCTCTTCGTGTTCAGCTAAAAAATCTTTTCTTGTCTCTGTATTATTCTGTAAATCTTTCTGTTTTTCTTGAACTAAAAGTGGGGTAGAGGAAGTATGCATTTAAATCTGTTTTTAAAAAATTATTAACAATTGAAAAATGGTTCAAAAATTACTTTAAGTCCTTTCTCCGGATTGCTCTGGAAAATCCCCTAAATCTTAAAAGCTGTGAACAGCCTTTATTCCCTGCAAAGTATTGATTTTAGCAGGTTAAAACAAACAATAAAAAGTTATTAACAAACATTGTTAACAATTATATATCCGTAATACTGATTTCAGAAAATGTTTGGTGTGATGAAAAAGTTATTAACAAAGTTCTAACAGAAGAGTGTGTTTAAATTTTTCATACTAATATTACCAAAACCTTTTTATACTGTCAAGAAAAAATTATAAGTTTTGCAAAATAATTTTTTTCTCCTATGAAACCTCTGCAAAATATTTTAAAAATATTTTTTTATAAATGTAAAAATTTTTATTGCTTTCCCTTACAGTCAGCAAAATATAAAAATTAATCAATTCTTTTTAATTTTTACTTTAAGTAAGTTTGCTAACATATGGGTAAGAAAAGCATGCAGGTTTTAATCAATGATTCGTATGCGGAAATTGATTTAAAAGCTCTCAAAAATAACTTCTTTATTGTTAAAAAGCTATTTTCAAAAAGCTCTGATAAAAAAAATATTAACAATAAATTCATCTGTTCAATAGTAAAAGCTGATGCTTACGGGCACGGAATGCTAAGATGCGCCGAAGAGCTCGCTTTGGCAGGAACAGATTTCCTCGGAACTGCCGATTATTCGGAATCTCTTCGACTTTCAGCATATTTAAAGACAAAAAAGATAAATACTACAGTTTTTTGCATGGGAACGCTTCCCGTTTCAAAAACATATCTTGAGGTAATTGTAAACGAAAATTACCATTATACAATAGTTGATGTAAATGATGCAAAAAGACTGAATTCCGTCGCAAAGTCGTTAAATAAGAAGCTGAATGTTCAGATTCAGGTAGATTCCGGTATGAACAGAGTCGGTTTTCCGATAGATACGGCTCATGAAGCAATTGAAGAAATCCTGAAACTGAAAAATTTAGATGTAGTAGGTATTTATTCTCATTTTGCAACAAGTGAAGTTCCCCACCATAAATTTGCCGTAAGGCAGGTGAACGCTTTTAAGCATTTTATTTCTGAAGCCGAAGCAAATCTTCATAAGTTTAAATACAAACATATTTCCAATACGGGCGGAGTGTTTAATTACAACGAAGATATTTTTAATTTAATAAGACCCGGCATTTCTTTGTATGGCTACTATCCCGATGACGAGTATTATGATATCAAAACAGGTTTAAAGCCCGTTATGAATTTTAAGTCAAAGGTCAGGTTTATTAAGAAAGTCCCGAAAGGCAAGAGCATCTCTTACGGCAGAAGGTATTTTACTGATAAAGATACTTACATTGCATCAATTCCTGTGGGATACGGAGACGGTTATCCGCGCTCGCTTACAAATAAAGGTGAAGTGATTATCAATAAGAAAAAATATGAAATTGTGGGAACGGTTTGTATGGACTGGGTTATGATAGACATCGGACCAGAGCCGGAGGTAAAAATAAACGATGAAGTAATTTTGTTCGGAGCGGAATATCCCGTTTACGAAGTTGCAAAACACAGCGGTACAATTCCTTACGAAATCACCAGCAACATCACGCAAAGAATTCCGAGAATTTATATTAACAAAAGCAGATAATTTTACTATTTTATAGACGGCTCTTTGTATACGAACAATGAAGAATAAAGAATACCTCAATATCGTTTTTAATAAACTCTACCTTTTACTGAAGTCATACGACCTCGCCGCAAAAGATTTACATCTCGTTAATAATACTTTCAAATTCATTTTAAACTCAGATAATATTTTAAGGGACCTGTTCGTGCTTTCATCGGTGAACAAGCTCGATGCATTTGTGAACTATGTGCTTTTTATATTAAAGAAAGTTGAAGAGGAAAAAATAAATTATAATAATCTTTCCTATAATATAGATGCCGATTCGAAATATCTTGAGAAGGAAATAATAAATTATTTCTCAGTTGAGCCGAAGAAGATAGCAGAGAAGGAAATAAAGAAACCGGAAGTAACAAAGCCGCTCACTAAAGATATTGAAGTTGTTGATGAGTATATAGATGAAACAATAGCTGATTTTTATAATAACGCCGATGACGATACAGATAATATTATTACCGATGAGAATTTTATTTCGAAAAGAAATAATCTTGAGCTTGTTGAAGTAGAAAGAAACGATGAAGATCTTAATGCAGTATTTAATCTGCCGGAATCAAATTCTATAGATGAGTCATTAGTTGAAAATGAAATAGCGGAGACAGTTCAGGAAAATTACACCAATGAAAACGATGTAAATGATTTCAGCAGCTACGATGAAAATATAATTAACGAAAATGAGTTTAAGTCAGAGGCTGAAAAGTTTACGGAAGAAGTTACGACAGCGGATTATGACTCAAGCGTTATTTCAGAGGAGAAAGAATCGCTTACCACAACTGATAATTCTTACTGGGATGTAATAGAAGATGAAGTATTAGAAGAAAAGTCAGATGAAATTTATGACGAAGAAACAGAAGAGATTACCGAGGAAAAACCTGTTATTGAAAATGTAAATGACAAAACTATCGAAGCCGCTGAACAAAAAACTGAAATAACTGCAGAAGAAAAATTAAGAGAAGAATTAAAAGGCTCCGGGACAGAAATAGTAACAGAAGAAACAAAAGAAGATTTAACAGAAGAAAAGAAACCTGAGACGAAAGAAATAATTTTAGAAAAGGCAGAATCAAATCAGGAAGAAATTCTGTTTGATGCTCCCGAGTTAAACGAAAGCGATTTCAAGCAAAGTATTGAATTACCCGACGAACAAATAGCGGCGTCATTAGAGACTGAAAAAATTGAAGATGAGAAAAAAGAAATAGGTGATTTCTTTGAAGAAAAAATTCCGGATGAAAAAACTGATGAAAAAATAAATGAAAAGATTAAAGAGCAGAAAGAAGAGAACATTGAGCAGGCGAACGAGGAGTTCATTCAATATGAAAATTACGTACTCCGCACCAACGATGAGCTGAAGTTTGATTTTGAGCGCATGATGGAATTCGCTAAGCGGCTGAACAAAAATTACGATGAAAGAAATCTTATAATAAAAGATGTAATAGATAAAACTTCATTCCTTGAAAACTGTTCACGAGAATTATCTCTGGAAGTCATTACAAATATCTACGAAACCTTTAAGCTTTCATTCGAGAAAATTTCCGACGGCAAGTATGATTTATCAGAGGAAACTCTTACAATATTCATTGACAGTCTTTCGTTAATAGAAAGCTTACTAAAAGGTGATGACTATCTTGCTTATGATTCCTTAATAAAATCTTTGGATAAACTCCGTAAGAGTTTGCTAAAAGAAAAGAAACAAAAAGTTCAGGCAGAGCAAAAGCAGAACGAAGAAAAATCCGCAGAGAGCCTGCTCTCCAATTTATATCCTGACGAGCATAAGTTATTCATAGCAAACAACATAAGAAGAAAAATATCCGATATCGAAAAAATATTTAACTCCCTGAACGACATCGAAAGTAATTATGTTCAAATAGAAGCGTTGAATATTTTAATATCAAACCTGAACAACTTTAAGGAGCTTGTCGGCTACGCAAACACAATTCAGCTGGCATCTCTTGCAAAAGTTGCTGAAGGCGGATATATATTAATAAAATATTTACAGAACTACCGCAAAGACCCCACGGAAGAAATCTGGAAGGAAACGTTCAAATACATAATCTATGTAATGCGTCTTCTCATAATTAATAAGCCAGTCGAAGATCTTGACCTGTTTATTTCTTATCTGAATGAACCAATAAAAATCTATCTCTCTAAAGAAAGCAAATAATTTTAAACTAATTCTTTAAACTCAATACATGAACAATTACGCTGTTATTATGGCAGGAGGCGCCGGAACAAGATTCTGGCCAAAGGGCACAAGCAAACTGCCAAAACAATTTCTAAACGTCTCACACGAAATTGATACGATGGTGCAGCAAACGTATAAACGTCTCACCGAATTCATCCCTGCTCAGAATATTTTCGTAGTTACAAACGCAGCTCATAAAAATGAAGTCCGCAAGCAGCTTCCGCATTTGCCCGAGCACAATATTATTGCCGAGCCAATAGGAAGAAACACCGCGCCATGCATCGGACTTGCGAGTTTATTCATTCAGCAGTTCGATCCCAAAGCAAACGTGCTTGTAGTTCCCTCTGACCATTTAATAAAAGATACAAAAGAGTTTAAAAGAATTATGACTGCCGGCTTAAAATTTGTAAATGAGCACGGCGGAATTATTACACTGGGAATAACTCCCACACATCCTGAAACAGGTTACGGATATATTCAGTTTAATCCCGATGAATCTATTGATGAGCCGGACGGTCCCGAAAAAATTTATAAAGTAAAAACTTTTGCTGAGAAACCAAACCTTGAAGTTGCAAAGTCATTTCTTGCAAGCGGTGACTTTTTATGGAACAGCGGCATGTTCATATTCAGAGCAGATACAATGATGGATGAAATGAAAGTTTCACTGGCAGATGTATATACTTCTTTAATGAAGCTTGTTCCTGTGCTTCGTTCCAAAGATTTTGATAAGACACTTGAAATGGTTTACTCGCAGATAAAAAGTATTTCGATTGACTACGGCATCATGGAAAAATCAGGAAGTGTTTACACTATCAAGAGTGATTTCGGCTGGAATGATGTAGGCTCATGGGATGAAATTTATAATATCTCAGAAAAAGATTCTGAAGGCAACGTGAAGAAAGGAAGAACAGTTACAATTAATTCTAAAAATAATTTAATTATTAACGACCAGAAAATTGCTGCGTTAATCGGTGTTGAAGATTTGCTTGTTATAGATACAGATAACGGACTGCTTATCTGTAAACGCGGAGATTCACAGTCAGTAAAGGAAGTTGTTGAGTACTTAAGAAGAAAAAACCTTGACCAATTTTTATGATGTGATTAAATTTAGTTGTTGATATTACAATTTTATTTCTGCACTTTTTGTGTAAACGAGGAGGGCAAAATGAAACCAATTTTTAAAAACCAGATAGCTGCTTTATTTGTTATTTGGTTTCTTTTTTTATGTTCGGATTTTTCATTTGCTGCTGATACAGTTTCAGCAAAATATTTTCCATTGGTTGTGGGCAACTCTTATACATATCGCAATACATTTTATTTCGCTCCTGAAACAAGAACCCGTGCTACGATTACTAAAGATACAATGATAGATGGGAAAAAATATTTTTATTGTAAAGGGTTTCCTTTAATCGGCACCGGTTGGGTAAGGTATGATTCTACCAGATCAAATCTTCTTATTCGTTCGGCTTTTACGCCAAGCTGTTCCGGTTATTCCAATGATAAACTTATTGATAGTCTGGGAATGTCTGCAAATAATTCTATTACTTGCCCTTATGGTTCTTTTCTGTGTACGAGTGTTGGTACGTCTGTAATTTTCGGGCAAACCAAAGAATCGAAAACTTTTAAGAATGACGGATTAGTTCAAAGATTTTTAACTTATACAAAAGATATTGGCTTATCGGGTGGCTGTGAAGGTGAGCCCCCACCATGTGAAGCTTTCTACACTTTAATTGGCTGTGTATTAAATGGAACTGTAATGGGCGATACACTTTTAACGGATGTTGTAAATACAAACACAACTATACCTGACAAATTTTTCCTCGCCCAAAATTATCCTAATCCTTTTAACCCGGAAACAAACATCTCGTTTTCTGTTCCTGAAAACTCCTATGTAATAATTAAAGTATATGATGTTTTAGGGAAAGAAATTGAAGAGCTTGTTAGTCAAAACTTTTCTGCAGGAAATTATAATGTAAAATGGAATGCCGGAAATTTCTCATCCGGAATTTATTATTATAAAATTACTGCCGGAGATTTTTCCTTTACACGCAGAATGATACTTGCCAAATAATTCACTTATATTATTGCAGAGACGTATGTGTTTCGCCTCTGCAATATTCACTTCTTATTTCATTTTTTCTCAAATTCTTTCCTGTTAATTTTGTGTAGCAGGCAAAATAATTGCCGATTAAAAAGGATAGAATATGAAAATCGATCATTTGGGCATAGCTGTTAAATCTCTGGAACAATCCGTTCCTGTTTTTGAAAAAATATTCGGAGTACACGCTTCTCCTATGGAACATGTTGCAGACCAAAAAGTAAATGTAAGGAAACTGCATTTAACAAATTGTGATCTTGAACTGCTCGAAGGCACAGCGCCGGATTCTCCAATTTCAAAATTCATTGAAAAAAAGGGCGAGGGGATTCATCACTGTTCGTTCGGAGTAAATGATATAATTGACAAATTATATCACCTGGATAACGCAGGAATAAATTTAATTGATAAGACTCCCAAGACGGGAGCGGATGATATGCTTATAGCATTTCTTCACCCGAAATCCACTGCAGGAATCCTGATGGAACTTTCGCAAAAGAAATCTGCTTAAGAATTATTTAAAAATCTGATTGCGAAATCTTATTGCAGAAAAACTGTTTACAGGTAATACAACCGGATGGAAGAAATAAAAATAAATACAGAACTTTCCACTAAACTTGAAAATCTTCCTTCCACACCCGGAGTGTATCAGTTTAAGGATGAAAAAGGTAAGCTGCTATATGTAGGCAAGGCGAAGATTTTAAAAAACCGTGTCAGGCAATATTTCCAGTCACGTCCGCAGACAGGCCGTCTTTACACAATGATTTCAAAGATCCGTGACGTTGAAATTATAACAACCGATACGGAAGTTGAAGCATTGATACTTGAGCTCAATTTAATAAACGAGTTGAAGCCGAGGTATAATGTAAATTTCAAAGACGATAAGTCTTACCCCTATATTGTAATCACAAACGAACCCTACCCGAGAGTATTTCCGACAAGAAAAAAACGTTCAGACGGCTCAAGATATTTCGGACCGTACACCGATGTGAAGAATATGCGATTTGCGCTGAAGTCAATCCGTGATATTTTTATGATACGTTCATGCAGTCTGAATTTAACCGATGAAAATATTGCTAAAGGAAAATTCAAAGTCTGTCTGGATTATCATATAAAGAAATGCGAAGGTCCCTGTGAAGGACTGGTTTCGAGAGAAGATTATAATTTAATGATAGATGAAGTTGCAAAGCTTCTGAATGGAAAAACATCATCGCTATTAAAAGAGATGAATCAGCGGATGAATTTTTATGCATCTGAAATGCTATTTGAAAAAGCTGCAAAGCTGCGGGATAGAATAAATGCAGTAGATGTTTATTCATCTAAACAAAAGATGGTAGATGATGAAATTATAGATAAAGATATTTTTGCATTTGAAAGACAGGATAACGACGGCTGCGGAATGGTTTTAAAAATCAGGGACGGTAAGGTAATAGGCAAGACGCATTTCTATATGAACAACATGCTGGAAAAAAACGATGAAGAGATAATTGAAAATTTGCTGATGGAGTATTACAATAAAACTGATTTTGTCCCCGATGAAATTTATTTACAGAACGAACTTGAAAATCCCGATACTGTCAAAGACTGGCTTGAGAAAAGAAAAGGAAGCAGAGTAGATTTTGTAATTCCGAAAATAGGAGAGAAGTATAAGCTTGTCTTCATGGTGAAAAAGAATGCGAGACTGATGCTTGATGAACTGATACTGACAAAGATGAAAAGAGATTTTACTCCGCCATCACTTGATGCATTGAAAAGAGATTTGAAGCTGACGAAACTACCTAGGAGAATCGAATGTTATGATATATCACATATACAGGGTACGGATACTGTTGCCTCGATGGTAGTATTTTTTGACGGCAAGCCGAAGAAGTCGGATTACAGGAAGTTCAAAATACAGTCAGTCTCCAATGAAACGGGACAGCCCGATGATTTTCTTTCGATGAGAGAAGTTATATTCAGAAGATTTAAAAGATATGTTGAGCAGGAAGAAAAGAAAACAAAAGAAAATCCGGAAGAGGAAAAAAATTCTGATGAATCATTTTCAAGCATTCCTGACTTAGTAATAATTGACGGAGGCAAAGGCCAGCTTTCATCTGCAGTACAGGTGCTTGATGATTTAGGAATAAAAAATTTGAACATAATAGGATTAGCGAAAAGATTAGAGGAAGTTTTTTTACCGGGAGATACAGATCCGCAGTCAATTCCGAAAACTTCAAGCGGATTAAAATTGTTACAAAGAGTAAGAGATGAAGCTCACAGGTTTGCGGTAACGTTCCATAAAAGCTTAAGAGATAAAAGAACTTTATCATCAGAATTAACATCAATTCCGGGAATAGGAGATAAAGTTGCTAAGAAGTTGTTAACTCAATTCGGCTCAGTTGAAATGATTAAAGAAAAAATAAACAATGATTTTGAAACATTTGAAAAAACCATAGGGAAGAAGCTAAGTTTTTCGTTAAAAAATTATTTTTTTCCTGTTACGTAAAATATATTCTATTTATATTTTTTGATAAAATTCACCAATAAAAATAAAAAAAATTTGAGCAAGAAAACAACATCGGACACAAAAGAAAAAGCAGAAAAGACAGAAAAAAAAGAAATCAATTTTGAGTTCAGCCCTTACATAGCTCTTCAAGTCAGAGATTTTGACAAGGCTGTAGAGTTCTATAAAAACATTCTCGGTTTCGACTTGATAAAGAAGTACCAGAAAGAGGCGCATTTCAAAAAAGGAAAAACAAATTTCTTTGTTGAAAAACAAAAACCGGGCAGAGTAATTTTAGAATTTAAAGTTGCAGAGTTTGACGAAGCAAAAGAACTGCTTGAAAGTCAGGGCTGCACAATTGTAATGTTGTACAATAAGAAGAGCGCGCTTTTCTTAGACCCTTATGGCGTAACATTTCACATCTTCCAGGAACTGGAATAAAACCACATACCAATAATGAAATTCGAATTCAGCCCTTTTGTAGCAGTTGAAGTTAATGATTATGAAAGGGCATGTGATTACTATGAGAAAATTCTGGGTATGGAGCTTGTTAAGAAGCATCCGGTTGAATCTCATTTTAAAAGCGGCGAAATGAATTTTTTTGTATCGGGCACTGAGAAGAAAGAAATTTTTTTCGAGTTCAGAGTTGAAGATGCTGCAGAAGCAAAAAAACTGCTTGAGAAGAACGGATGCAAGGTTACAAATGTTTACAGCGAGAAAAGTTTTTTAGTGAGTGACCCCTTCGGTTTAAATTATCACATCTTTCAGGAATAACAAGATTAAGTCATAATCCGTTTATTACCTGCATCACAACATCAAATGCATGCGTAGTTATTTTATCGCTTCCCGAAAATGGATGGTCAAGATCATATATCAAAAATAACAGAAGCGCATTTACCGAGCATAGAGTACCGACAAGAGTATAGTGCACTGCTGCGTTTTTCATTCCGAAAAAATAAGTGAAACCTACCGATACAACACCTCCGATTATCAGAACAATCCATATTATAATAGGAACATTATTGGTTGCAGCTAAAATTCTTAATCTTCTTAATTCACTCAGTTGATTTAATCTGTCGATTGATTCCTCGTAGAATTTTGAATTCAAAGCAAACTGCTTATCTACTTTAGCATACAAATCAAAAAGCTTTGTCACAACCTTTGTTGCGCGGAAATCAAATTCACCTGCGGGAAGTTTCTGCCACTCGGCATTAACAACGATATCGATATATTCCTTTACGGCATTTTTTATTTCTGTTCCGGATGGTTCAGGGAATTCCTGTGCATTAAAATATAACAGGTAAGTTTGTGTTGCTTCCATTTCTATATCTCGGGTTGAGGAATCAAATTCAGTCCAGGTTACGAATACTACAAAAGCAATGAGCACGGCATAGAGTAAACCAAAGGCATTAAAAAAGAATCCCCCGACTTCATGATTATCTTTCAAATAATCTTCGGTATATCTTTTTCTTACAAACTTCAATCCCAGGGTGGAAAGTAATACTGACATTATAATTATAAGGGGAACGGCTAGATATAAAGGAAGGTCTAGTAAAAATTTCATGCGTTCGTATTTTTTGAAATATATCAAATTTCTTTTTAAAAATTGGTGCGTATAAATTCCTATTAATTCAAGGGGCAAAACTTACGCCCCCTCGTAAGTTTTCACGTAAATTTATGATATTACAAATACAATTTTAGTAATGTAAATATGTAAAGCACTTAATACTTGTTACCACCTATTACCACTAATAGGTAATATTTCTTATTAGATATATTCCATGGGTAAAAATACTTAATTTATAATAATAGCATTTTCTAAATTAATTCTTTTAATTATGAAAATCGGATTCTTTCAGTTTCAGCCCACACAAAACGACGTTAAAGCAAACGCCGAAAAAATTTACGACTCTCTCATAGATAAAGATTTTGATTTAATAGTTCTGCCGGAGCTTGCCAACTCAGGCTATATGTTTTCAAGCGCAGATGAACTTGACCACGCTTCAGAAAATATTCCCAGCGGAGTTTTCTCACAAACCATGCTTGAGCTTGCCAAAAAGAAAAATGCTTATATAGTCTCGGGAATCTGTGAAAAATTTATTTTTGAATATTTCAATTCTTCAATTTTATATTGTCCTGACGGTACATATAAAATCTATCGCAAGCTTCATTTGTTTGATTCAGAAAAAAAATGGTTCACTCCCGGTAATATGCCGCTTGAGGCATACGAAATTCATCTTACAAAAATTGGAATGATGGTATGCTTCGACTGGATTTTTCCCGAGACTGCGCGAACACTTGCTCTCAAAGGAGCAAAGATAATCTGTCATCCGTCTAACCTTGTTATGCCTTACTGCCAGCAGGCAATGTTCACAAGAGCTTTAGAAAACCATGTCTTCACAATTACCGCTAACAGAATCGGCAGCGATAAAGACAGCAGCGGCAATGAATTATTTTTTACGGGTGAGAGTGTTATTGTTTCTCCTAAAGGAGAATATCTTGCAAGGGCATCAAAGGATAAAGAGGAATGTATTATAGTAGATATAAATATTTCTGAAGCGGACGATAAAAATATAAACGAAAATAATAACTTATTCGGTGACAGGAGAATGGGATTTTATGAGCTGTGAAATCTAATCACTGATTACACTGATTTTCCATGATTGAAATGATTTTGAATCGTTTTAAAATTTAATTGCCTAAAATCATTTGTACCCATAAATATTTTCTTTAAAATCATTTTACATCTGTGTAATCAATGATTCTAATTTTCATTCCCACTCTTTGCACATTGAATAATAAGTTTTAGATTCGCCTGTTATTCTTCCGAAAGATATTATATAGTGAGTGGAATCTTTCAGGTCGTAAAAGACGGGACTTGATTCATCGTAATTTTTGAATACCTCTGATAAGCTGGACGGGTAACGGTGGTGTTTTTCTTTGAAAGCTTCTATCTGTTCAATATATTTCTCAGCGCTTTTTCTGAACCGGGATTCTTTTGCGGGAAAATCTATAAAAGAAGCTACCGATAAGAAAAACCAAAATGCAAAAACGATCAGATATATTTCACTTCTTGTAATCATATCTTCACACATAAAATTAAACTGAACACCTTTTAAAAAAGTGCCCAAAGGTTAAAACTTTAATGTGTAATTCCAATCGTATTACAAGGTAGTGAGAAAGAACGCTAATAACAACTTGAATCACTGATTACACAGATACAGTATCACTCGAATGATAAGTGAACATCTTTTAAATATTAATTATATCCATCATTTCCAATCAGTGTAATCAGCGGTTAAAGATTTACTTTATTAAAACCATCTTCTTTGTCTCTGTAAACCCATCTGTTTTCAGAGTGTAAAAATAAATTCCGCTTGGCAGATTAAATTCTGTTGAATTAAAATCCATAGCATAGCTTCCCGCATTTTGTTTTTCGTTAACAAGTGTAGCAACTTCTTTCCCGAGTAAATCATAAACTTTCAGCGATACAAATCCTGAAGATTTTATTTCGTAATTTATTTTTGTAGTAGGATTGAACGGATTGGGATAATTTTGGTGAAGTAGAAATTGTTCAGGTATTTGTGATGAAATCTGAGAAGCGAATATACTACCGCCGGTAGTGGTTTTAATTATTACTCCCCCGGAACCGACGATCCAACCGGTGTTATCATTTACAAAATTAATTGAATTTAATTGAGTTCCCGATAGATTACTTACATCAAACCAGGTTTCGCCCGTGTTAGTTGTTTTTATAATTTTTCCATCGTCACCAACGCACCAACCTGTCAATTCGTTTGTGAATTTAATATCGTTCAGCCAATCAGAAGAATGAACGGTCCGCCAATTCATACCCCCATTAGTTGATTTCATTATTTTATTGCTAAGTATAAAGCCTGTGGTTGAGTTGATAAAGTTAACATGAAAACTCACTTCAGGAATTACAGCAGATGCCCAAGATGCTCCCCCATTATTTGTTATTTGAATTTTAGGGTTTTGATAATTCTCATGTGAAAGAACCCATCCCGTTGAAGTGTTTTTAAATTGGATATCTGTCAGATAATAACTTCCGGGTGAATTGACTGAAGTCCACGATGCTCCGCCATTTATAGTGCTTCTTATTCTTCCAATATCATCACAAACCCATCCGGTAGAATTATTTAAAAAAAACAAAGAATTAATTCTTACACCTCCTGATGCAAGAACTTCTGTCCAGCTCTGTCCAGCATTTGTGGATCTCAATATAAATGAAAAATAAGGAGGTATTCCACCGGGCGAATCAAGTAGATTTAGTAAAATATTTTCCGTAGAAAGAAATATTATTTTATCTGAATAAGCGGCTGAATATGAACCATACGAACTTTGTATCCAGTCTTCACCTCCAGTGCTGGTTTTTAAAATAAGATTATTCCATCCAACACAGATACCGGTTAAATCATTAATAAAATTTACACCGGAAAGAGTATTAAAAGCAGAAGTGTTTAAATGCGTTACATTCCAATTAATTCCCATATCAGTTGTTTTTAAAACAGAATTACTTTTAGACGAAGCGAACAAAGTTAATGAATCTATTACATAAAGTGATGTGAGGTATAGTGAACTATTGGCATAATATGAAATCCAGCTTTCCCCGCTATTTGTAGTTTTAAAAATTTTCCCTTCGCTTCCGCAGGTGTAACCTGTTTTATCATTTAAAAAATACAATGAAGTTAATACTCCTGCAGGTATATAATTTTGCTGAACAATCCAATTTATCCCCATATTAGTAGTTTTTAAAACCCTTGTTCCTTGCGCGCCCCAGCCCAACGAATCATTTATGAAAAACACTTGCCTCATATCACCAATAGTTGATATTGTTTCTATCCATGATACCCCGCCATCAGTTGTTTTGTAGTAATCGTTCGTTCCTGTAATTATACCTACATTGTCATTAAAAAAATTTATATCTGTCAGAGAACTCGATGTAGATTGTTGTCTTTGCACAAACCAATTTATACCGCCATTTGTTGTTTTTAAAATAGATAGACCATAACCGCATACAAATCCCGTTTGCGAATTAATAAATTTTATAGAACTTAAATTTGAAGAGAATAAGCTGTTTTGTAATATCCAATTTTGTCCACCGTTAATGGTTTTCAGAATTTTACCTGAACTTCCTGCAGCCCAACCTGTCAGTTCATTTAAAAAATAAAATTTGTTTACAGAAAATTCTAAGTTATTATATTGAAGTATCCAGTTTGATCCTTTGTCTATAGTTTTTAAAATTGTTCCGTTGTTACCACCTAACCAACCTGTATTTGAATTTATAAATGTTATACAGTTGAAGCTAGAACCGAAAGGATGCGGATTTTGTACAATCCACCCGCTTTGCCCAAATAAATTTCCCGTAGTTAAAAAAAAGACTAAACATAGAAATAACTTTTGCTTTTTCATAGCATTGTTATTTTAAATTTGAAGTGTATGAAAATGTAATGAAGAAAAGAAAAAATAGCAACTTAAATAATTAGTGCGTAAATAATTCGCAAAATTACAGAGAGGGATATATACTAAAATCCCTGATTACATTATCTTCATCAAAGCAATCAGGGATCTTTAAAATTTATTTTATTAAAACCATCTTCTTTGTATCAACAAACCCATCCGTACTCAATGTATAATAATAAATTCCGCTTGGCAGATTAAATTCTGTTGAATTAAAATCCATAGCATAGCTTCCCGCATTTTGTTTTTCGTTAACAAGTGTAGCAACTTCTTTCCCGAGTAAATCATAAACTTTCAGCGATACAAATCCTGAAGATTTTATTTCATAATTTATTTTCGTTGTAGGATTGAACGGATTGGGGTAGTTTTGGGAGAGGGAAATATTATCGGGTATAATATTCCCTATAGACCGAATAAAGGAAGTTCCTCCGCTGGTAGATCTGAGAATTATTCCTCCAGTTCCGCATATCCACCCGGTGTTTATATCGATGAAATGAAGACTGTAGAGCTGTTCATGAGTTCCGGTATCATATTTTTTCCAGTTAGCTCCTCCGTTTGTAGTTCGTACCAAAGCACCATTATCTCCGCAAGCCCATCCATAATTTTCATTCAGAAAATAAATCGTCCATAGAGGATCAATTGTAGCTCCATCTTGTGTAAACCAGTTTACTCCCCCGTTAGTAGTCTTATACACACCTCCAAAATATTTTGTAAGCCAGCCAGTAGTTTCGTTTACAAATGATATTGAATTTATCTGCCTTACTATCCCTCCCGGAGGAACATTATAATGTTCCCAATTAGATCCGCCGTTAGTGGTTTTTAAAATTTCAGAATTAGCATCACACATAAATCCCGTATTGGAATTTATAAATTGCAGCTGAAACGGACTCAAGCTTCCTGATGAACAAATTGTATCCCAATTAACGCCTCCGTCAGAAGATTTGTAAATTTTCCCATAATCTGTGCTGAACCAGCCGAGAGATTTATTTATAAAAAAAACAGGACGAATCTCGTCATAGCGGGTAAGGACAGATTTAATCCATGTAATTCCGCCGTCTTTTGTTCTCAGGATAAATGAACTATCGCTTATTGAATTATATCCTGCTATCCATCCATTTAATGAGTCAAGAAAGCACCCACTTTTAAAACTTAAATCTTCGTGAGTGCCGCTGTTCAGCGGGAGCCAGTTCACTCCGCTGTTGGTGGTTTTATAAATATTACCACCTCCGCCTGCAGCCCACCCTGTAGTATTATTTATAAAATTTATTGAAGCAAGATAATCACCTGTACCATTTGATTTTATCTGCCAGTGTTTTCCCGAATCCGATGTAAAAATTATTTTACCTCCATAGCCGACTGCCCATCCGACTACTCCGAAAAAATTTATAGAATATAATTCATCATAGATTTGCGTATTCTGCAGTATCCAGTTTACTCCGCTGTTAGTGGTATGTAATACCATTCCATTTTGACCGCAGATAAATACATTAAGTGAGTCCTGAATGAAAATAGAATTCAGTCTTCCTGTAACACCGCTTTGATGCATCTGCCAGGTGCTTCCGAAGTCAGTTGTTTTATAAATTCGTCCGGTATCACCTGAAGCCCACCCTGAGCCGTTCTGCATTAACTTAACTGAATAAAGTGCTGCGGGATTGCTGAGGACGGTTTGCCAGTTAATTCCACCGTTTGTGGTTTTTCCAATTACGCCAATATAGCTGCAAGCGACTCCGAGATTTTCATTATTAAAATGGAGAGAAGTAACTGCCGGAACGGATGCACCTGAGAGCCAGTTATTACCTCCGTTAGTTGTTCTGTAAATTCCGTTATCTCCTATCCATCCTGTGTTTTCATTAGCGAAAAAAATTGTACGGGGAAACTGTGAATAGCTTGGCAGCGAAAGAGGGAACCAGGAATTTCCTGAATCGGTGGTTTTGTATAATTTTCCGTTATATCCCACAACCCATCCTGTAGATGAATTCAAAAAATATAATGCAGACATGGTTTCATTTATTCCGACAACAAATGGAGTCCAGTTAATACCTGCGTTAGATGTTTTTAAAACTAATCCGGATTGGCCTGCTGCTAAAAAAGTCTGACTATTAATTATTGCTGAACCGTAGAGGTCTGAATTAGTCGGATAGGGTGATTGCTGAATCCATTGAGTGTATCCGAAATTTGAGATACACAATAAAATAATTACTAAAAGAATCTTTTTCATAAGATAAATTTCTCAAAGCTATTAATTTAACAGGTAAGAACAAAAGATTTTTTAAGCGAAAAACACAGAAAATAAACTGCTGTTAAATATGAAATAAACCCTAAAACTATAGCCTGTATTATAATTATTATTTCACCAGCACCATCTTTTTTGTCTCAGTAAATCCATCCGTTTTAAGAGTGTAAAAATAAATTCCGCTTGGCAGATTAAATTCTGTTGAATTAAAATCCATAGCATAGCTTCCAGCATTTTGTTTTTCGTTAACAAGTGTAGCAACTTCTTTCCCGAGTAAATCATAAACTTTCAGCGATACAAATCCTGATGATTTTATTTCGTAGTTTATTTTCGTTGAAGGATTGAACGGGTTTGGATAGTTTTGAAAAAGTGAAAAATTATCTGGAATGTTTGTGCTTACCTGCTTAACTCCGCTTGTTCCCCCTGTAGTAGTTTTAAACAATACTCCGTTTGTACCCCCAAGCCATCCGGTCATTTCATTAATGAAATAAAGAGAGTAAAAATTTCTTTTACTTAATATGTTTTCATAATTCCATGTAGTTCCGCCATCAATGGATTTGATTATTTTTCCCTGAACATCGTAACAAAACCCCGTGAGACTATTAATGAATTTAATTTCAGGCATAAATAATTTTATTCCAAATGAACTTAATTCGATGGTTGTCCAGTTACTCCCTCTATTAGTTGTTTTAAAGACCTGATTGGAATTGCAAACCCATCCTGTTTGTGGATTGATAAAGCTTACACTGTTGCTTATCATCAATGGAATGGAAGGTGTAATTGCTTGAAATGAAATTCCTCCATCAATTGTTATGTAGGTGTTGAATGTTCCTGCCATAAAACCAGTCGACGCATTTAAAAATTGTAACTTTGAAGTTGCATTTTGATATCCTTGAAACCAGTTTTCACCTCCATTTGTAGTCTTATATAATACACCGGATGTATTTACCATAGCCCATCCCGTCTGCTGATTTATGAAATATATATAATTGAAATCCGAGTTTATTCCAAAATTTAGTGTAAGCCAGTTTTGCCCTCCATTTGTTGTTTTATAGAGTGCACCTTGCGGACCTGAAGCCCAGCCGGTATTTACATCTGCAAAAGATAAACTGTAAATATTTGATGAACCCAGTGGAATGTTTACATTCCAAGTATTCCCTCCATCTGTGGATTTTAAAACTTCGTTAGGATAATTTCTGGCATATCCTGTTAATGAATTTAAAAACTGAACATTATAAAAAGATTTTGAAGTATTTAAAGAAAAATACGGAATCCAGTTTTCTCCCGCATTAGTTGTTTTGAAAATTGAGCCAAGCTCTCCTATACAAAACCCTGTACTTGAGTTAATAAAATTTATAAATTTTAAATTTATATTTTCATTATGAATATTTATATATTCCCAGTTGCTTCCACTGTTTGTGGTTTTCATCAAATAAGTATTGCCAATAAAAGAAAACGTTCCTACTGCATAGCCTGTTTGGGAATTTATAAATGAGCTTGAATAGGGAGTTATCCAGTATCCGGCCCCATTACCTAGCTCTGTCCAATTTACTCCGCCATTTGTAGATTTATAAAAATAATATCCGCTCGGTGCCCATGCATTTTGATTATCAAGAAAGTTTACATGATTTACAAAACCAATTGGTGTAGGACCGTTTGTCCAAGTCTGGCCCATATCTGTAGTACGAAGTTGTTGATTTTGACTAAAAATTACTACAGTGTTATTAGGCAGCTTATTCATGGTTTTCAGATTTGTGCTTCCGGAAAAAAGTAAAGTCCAGTTTAAACCTCCATTTGTAGTCTTAAGAACGTTTGCAGTATCACCGCAGATCAATCCGTTCATTTCATCCCAGAAAATTACACCATTGAGATCTTGATTGCTGACGCTTGATATTGAGACCCAGCTATCACCTCCATTTGTTGTTCTCAGTATTTTTCCTTTTGTGCCGACTGCAACTCCTGTTAGCACATTGACAAAGTAAACTGAATTTAAGTTGTAAGAGCCGTTAATTTCTTTTACGTTCCAATAAGCACCTCCTTCTTCAGTTTTCATAATTAAGCCCGAATTTCCCACAATCCACCCTGTGTAATTATCGATAAAGAAAATATCATTGTATTCGCCTCCAATAGGTGATGCATTCGGAGACTGCCATCCGCTTTGCCCGAAAACAATTTGTCCCCAGATAAAAAATAAAGTAATTATTATAAACTTTTTCACAGTAAAAATTTATTTTATTAAAATCATTTTTCTTGTCTCATTAAACTTCCCTGCATTCAAAGTATAAAAATAAATTCCGCTTGGCAGATTAAAGTCAGTTGAATTAAAATCTACAGCATAATTTCCTGCATTTTGCTTTTCGTTTACTAAAGTCGCAACTTCCTGCCCGAGCAAATCAAAAACCTTCAGGCTAACGAAATTCGTAATTTTTAATTCGTAATTAATCTTAGTAGTAGGGTTGAATGGGTTTGGGAAATTCTGATATAACTTATATGAAACAGTAGAAGATGTGTTCGGAATTTCCGTCAAATATTCTGTCATAGAGGAACCCATCAGGGCAATCCTGCCGTTTACATTTTGCTCCCATACAGCTCTGAATTTGTATGAGGGACCGATTATTCCGCTGCTGGGCAGTGTTTCACTTAAATCAACTTTTGAGTTTACGCTTGCATTGCCGATGTATTTTTTTCGGATTGTTGAACTGTTTTTTGAGCTATCACATTGTCCTATAAGTGTGATAAAGGTTGAATCAGCAGTTTTTGTAACACAGCCGAAACCATTAAAATGAAAATTATTACCGGCGGCGTTATTTGAAAAAATATATGGAAATATTACTCCTTTGCCGCCTGAATGACTTCCTGCTAAATTATTTGTAAAATTGTAAACGGAGGGGTTTGGAGCGGAATATGTGCCGCGGCAAGATTGTGTTGATACCCCGTAGTCAAACCCGATGTAATAGCCCCCAAATATGTCTCTGTTGTATCTCGGATTTTTTTGTGTTTCGGATAAATTTGATTCAAACAATGACTGCCATGTAATATCTGCTGTAGTAATATTAAAATTAAATGCCCTGTAATTCAACTTTGATAATGAAGGAGAGACTTCTTTTACAAAAGAAAATACATATAAAGTGCTTGCGCTGATAATCAAAGGTGAGGAACAGTTTTCGCTGATGCCGTCTGTAAGATTCTGTTCAGTGCCTATCCATGTTGAAGTTTCTGATTTATATCTTCTGAGAAACAAATCATTGCCTCTTTTAAAAATCAGAAAAGAAAAATTATATTGTAAAGGTGAAGTGTTGTTGTTCAGATATGCCGGAGTTGTTTCATCTTCATTTGTGCAGCCGGGGTATATTACAGGCGCTGACCAGCCTGCTCCGTTGTAAGTTGAATAATATATATCCCAGTTACCGTTTTTATTTGATTGCCATACAACCGTATTAATGCTGAATACAGGATTTATATTAAGCTCACCCTGGCTATTTGTTACAGGAACTTCCTGGCTGTAGCCTGTATAACTTGCTGTTCTGAACATTATATCCGATGAGCTGCCATTATGTCTCTCATAAAATAAATTTGCAGTTGGAGAGCTTAAATATTCATTTGCGAAAGTTGGATTTTTATAATCATAAGAAGGAGAAGATACTAAGGTATCGGCCTCCATAAAATAAACAGGAGACTGAGCCTTACAGTTATTTAGAGAGATATAAAGAAAGAGTGTAATAAAAGCAAAGAGAGTAAATGTGTTTTTCATAACCGCTCCTTTGAATTTAATTTTTAAAATTTGTTTTGTTTCCCAATATTGTTTATTGAGCAGTTCTAAATTTAATTATTTTACCAAAACCATTTTTCTTGTTTCATTAAACTCCCCCGCGTTCAGAGTATAAAAATAAATTCCGCTGGTTAAACCATATTTACCTGCATCAAATGAAGCCTCATAAACTCCTGCATTTTGAATTCCATTTATTAGTGTGGCAATTTCTCTTCCGGTAATATCAAATACAGAAATCTTTGCAAAAGTTTTTTGGTTCAGCTCATAAGTAAATTTTGTTGACGGATTAAACGGATTCGGATAATTTTGCGAGAGTGAAAAATTCTTCGGAATCTCAGATGAAATACTTCTAATATCATCTCCCCATCCCTGAACATAAACACCTGAATCTCCGCCGTAAAAGCAGCTGAATCCTCCCCATGCAAGAGAATATGCGCTTGTATCTTTAACATATTGAGTTGTATTTAATGAACTCCATTCTGGAGAGATAAGGCTTCCGTTAAAGATTAAAATTCCTCTGTAATTATTATTACCGGGATATTTTCCGGTGGCAAAAATTACTTCATAAGGTGAGTGCAAAACTCCTTCATTCTTTATTATATCATAATAATTAAGATTATCTGAAGCAATGCCGCTGTTTACTTTTACCCAATTATTGCCTTCATTTGTTGAATAGAATACTCCGCTTCCACTTGTACCTGCATAGATTCCGTTCCCCAATCCAATGCTTAAAATATTAGAGCCCGTCAGACCGTTATTTGCTTCTACCCAACTGCTTCCATTATTGGTAGATTTGTAAACACCGTGGTTATCGGTTCCAAGATAAATTGTACCTGAAATTACCTCCAATGTATTGATATGTGCACCTGCAGGATAACCGTTAATCAGAGTTTCCCAGTTTGTGCCTTCGTTAGTTGTTCTGTAAACTCCGCCGCCGTAAACATAAATTACTCCGTTAGATATTTTTACTCCTGTTACACTCGGAGTTGGTGAACCTAATTGAGTAAAGTTAGTTCCTGAATTTGTAGATTTGTATATATTTGAATTTAATAGTATATATAAATTACTTCCTGATAAAGTTAAGTCACTAACAGTTGATGGCAATGTTACCGGCAGCTGTATAAAATTCCATGAATCTCCTCTTGTTGTTGAGTTGTATAGTTGTCCGTTCGCTATTGCATATATGTTGGGTACGTTAATTTCAAGTTTTGAAACTTTTGAACCTATTGGGATTCCTTTAATTTCTCGCGACCAGTTTTGTCCAAGGTTTGTAGTTTTCCATAATCCCGGGTATCCTGATGTTGCTATGAATGACCCTTGTAGAGAATATAAATTATTATAATTAATCCCTGAGGAATTTTGCAGTGTAGTATTCCACGTTGCGCCGCCATCAGAAGAAACTGCTATGTAGTTAGATGTTCCTGAAATTGTAATATAGTTGAATGTTCCTATGTAAGAGTTGAATTGCGTATTTATTATTGAATGGGGATTTTGCGAGCATACAAATCTGAATGAATCTAAACCATTATTTGATTTATATAAACCGTATGTTGGAATTCCCCCCGCATATGACGCGCCCGATGCAAAAACATTTCCGACAGAGTTAATATATATTAAAGAGTAAGTTTCGTATGAAGGCATTCCTTCTGCTTTTTGCCAGCTTACACCTGCGTTTGTAGAACGGTATAGTCCCCGGTTAACGGAAATATTTGTATAACCTGAAGTGAAATACAAAATATTGTTTTCATCTATTTGTAAGTTTATACAATCAGTTTGCGGAGGAACGCCGTTATTTCTTGCGCTCCATGTAGATCCATTATCTGTTGAACAGTAAATTCCTTTGCTGGTAGATGCAAAGATGCTTCCGGGGACATTCTTAACAAATCCACTTATCGCAATTGTATCGGGCAGGCCTGAAGTTATTTTTGACCAGTTACTTAAATTTGTTTCTCGGTAGATTCCGTTAGCTGTTCCAACTAAGTAAACATTGTTTCCTGCATAAAATAAAATTGATGGAGAATCAGCAAAATGACCGCTCTCTATTTTTTCCCAGCTGTAAAACAATCCGTTACTTCTGTATAAGTCATTATTATAAAACATAAAGTAATCACCATTGTAACTGGTAAATAAATTATGTAATGGATAAGAAGTATTTGTTCTTGTCCAGGGACCGTAGGAATCAATCTGACAGTAAATAAAATTTGCGCAAAGCAAAATGAGTGTTAATATAATCTTTTTCATAAGGTGAGATGTAAAATTATTTAAATCTTTGATAAAACTTATTCAATCATTAAGATTTTATCAAGATAATTTATAATCCCTGTTCTTCTCCGGGGCGATTATTCTTTTCCCGGGATATTTTTTTACTGTGTCGTTTCCGAGCGAATTAATTGCATTTTCATCTCCGTGTACAATTATAATGGTATCAGGGTTTAAATGCTCAATCATTTTTTCCAGCTCTTCTTTTCTTGAGTGAGAAGAAAACCGGAAGTTTCCTATTTCGCATTTTACATCTATCGGACTTTCAAAACTATTTAAATAAAGCAGCTCATTATATCTGGCGTTCTTAATTAAATAGCCGGGAGTATCAGGGTCGCAGTAGCCGCAAACTGCAATTCCAAAATTTGCTCTTGGAAGAAATTGTTTTGCAATTGTGTAAGATGCAGTGCGCGGCATCATCATTCCGCTTGTAGCTATAACAATAGAAGGGTGCTTGTAAAAATCCCCTCTTACAGAATCTCTTCTGCCTAATAGCGTAAAGTCAATTTCCGAAAGTTTAAATCCTTTCTTTACTCTATTAATAGAGTAAATGTAGTCATCATAAACATCATTGATTGCTTTGGACATCGGACTGTAATAAACCGGCACGTGCGGAATTATATTCTTCTTCATTAATGTGTGCACACGCATAAGAATCTCCTGTGACTTCCCAAGCGCAAAAGAAGGGATGAGCACAGAGCCTCCTTTATTAATTATTCTATTAATAAAAGCGCCAAGTCTTTTCTCTTCATCTTTATAATCAGGATAATTTTCTGAAGCACAGTTTGTTGCTTCAGTGATGAGAATATCAATTTTATTTTTTGGTAATTCTGCTTTTGGAATGAGAGACTGATTTCTTAAATTAATATCTCCCGTGTAAAATATTTTTTTCCCGGCGGCATTAATTAATACAGATGCAGAGCCAAGAATGTGCCCCGCATCAAAGAATTTAAAACTAATTTTTTCGTTACCGGAATCATTAAGATGAATTTTCTCCTCGTAATCATAACGTTTCATTATCATAGGGATAATATCAAGTGTTTCTTCTTTATAATTACTTATCATGCTTTTATCAAATTCCAGTTCAAACTCTTCCCGAAGTATTCTGGTAGTATTGCTCAGCATAACTTCTGCCAGGGAAAGAGTGGCTTTAGTAGAATAAATTTTTGCATACGGAAAAAATTTTAGAAAATAGGGAAGCGAGCCGATGTGATCTGTATGAGCGTGAGTTATTATCAGATGGTCAATTTTTTCATTTTTTATAGATTCATAGTTGGGAAATGCTGAAGAGCCTTTTTTTCTTGGATGCAATCCTGAATCTAATACTATGTTAATCTCGTTTAAACTAAGTAAAAAGGAATTTGCGCCGATTTCGTTTCCACCGCCTAGTACATTAAAATTAATCTTCATTTTGTCAAAATAATTTATTATATAGTATGAATTAAGTCATTTATAGTTCAAGCACTTCTCAACTATGCAGTACTCTCTAATACTCTTTGGCGGGAGATTAAAATTATCGATAAATTAGGCACAATATCTGCAAATAAATAATTCGTTCTTTGGCATAGGTGTTGCTCTTATAGTGTTGTAGGAAACTTCTACAATAAATTCTGCAATTTAATTTTGTCTCTTGACTTTGTTTTTTAATATTGCGAATTTTGTTGTACAAGATATATACTACACTTTCGCGCATGACTGAAAATTTACTTAAGTTAGGATTCACCGAAAAAGAAGCCAAGGTTTTTCTTGTTCTTTTACGGGGAGATTTGATGGCAGCATCAGATGTTGCCAAAGAGGCAAATATAAGAAGAACAGATGTCTATGATATCCTAAACCAGTTTGTAAAATTAGGTTATATCAATGAAATAGATACGAACCGTATCACAATGTTTCAGATGATTGATCCTAGAATAATCGGTGATAAAGTTCAGGATGACACAATTAGAAAGGCGAATCTACAGGCTCAGAACGCAAAATCTGTTTTTGATAATCTTTTTCCACTATATAAATCAAAATTATCTTCAGATCAGGACTTTATTAATATAGAGCTTGTACGAGGACACAACAAACACAGAGATGCTAAGTTTGCTGAATATACAAAGCAATCAAAAAATGAAATTCTCTTAATGGTTAAGCTTGAAAACGATGGTATGATTTCAGATGATACGGATAAAATGATTAGTTCTTTCATAAAAAAAGGCGGAATATATAAATGTATCTACCAGCCATCAGAATATTTGAAATTCGTCGAGCAAAACAAGCTGGTAACTCTATCTTTTAAAGAGTCGTTAGAGATTTTTAAAAAATATGAAAAAAATGGTGAGCAGATAAAGTTTACAACAGAATCAATTTCTAATATCGCAATTTTTGACAGATATACCGTATATTTTAATATATTTGAACCTGTTTTACCGAAACACAAGCGTTCAGATATAGTAGTAAAAAACAAAGAACTTGCAACATTTTTAGCTAATACTTTCGAGTTTTATTGGGGGAATTCGAAAAAAATAAATGAATTAATTTAATAATATATTTATGAAAAACCAAATACTTACAAGCAAAGTTTTGAAGTTCAAGGTGATGTTTCTTATCTTCTCGTTGGTGATGATTATATCAATATTTCATCCCAATACATCCTCGGGCCAAACGACTACACTGAAGGGAACTGTATACATTTACACCGCAGAAGATGATACTCTCTCGGTAATTGCCACAAACGGAGTAATTAAGTTTTATTCCATTGATAATCAGGGTAACACGGTGCTTAAAGCCACTGCGACCTTAGACGCAAGTGGTAATTATGTAGCAACCGTTACAGGAACTCAAGACTTATATGGTGTCATTTTTCCAAATGACATAACAGAAGAAGATTATGTAGCATCATATTATCCGGGATGGTTAGATTTTGAAAGTGCTGATGCAATTTCAACTAACGAAGCTGTTAACGGAGTTATTGATTACGACTGGGGTGCTGTAGGAAAAGAGATTGTAGAAAGACCTTCAGGTGCAGAAACATATTCAGTATCAGGAAAGATAAACGCATTAACACCTTTATCACAGGATTTAATTCCAATGGTTTATTTAATGAGCGGCGAAAATGTAATTGCCAGCGCACCTGTTGGAACTGACGGAAGATATACTTTAAGCACATTTGCAAAAGGCAATTATGAAGTATTTACTTCAATCCCTGGATTTGCCAGCCAAACTAAAAATGTAGATTTAGGCACAACCAGAGGCGATATTAACTTTAATCTAGATGTTTACAGGGGGGAATCTGTTACATCACCGGTAAATTCAATTGCCGATAAGTTCACTTTAAATCAAAATTATCCTAATCCTTTTAACCCAACAACCAACATTAACTTTACAATTCCTACAACCGGAATAGTTAAACTGACAGTTTATAACTCACTTGGTAAAGAGGTTTCAAAATTAGTAAACGATTTAATGGAGCCGGGAACTTATGATATTCAGTTCAATGCTCAGAACTTAGCAAGCGGAATTTATTATTACACACTACAAGTTGGAAACAATGTAGTAACTAAAAAGATGAACCTCATCAAATAAAGTTTAAAAAATTGTAGTTCATAGGGGGAAGCCGGTGTGAGATTTATCTCGCATCGGCTTTGTTATTTTAAGGAAGTTGTTTATAGTTTGTTGTTCTGCATTTTTTCTCTCATCAAAGTTTATTAAATTTGTATTACAGATAATGTTTCACGTGAAACAACTTGGGTTTTGTTTCACGTGAAACATTTCTCATTATAAATAGATATGGAAAAATATTTCGACGTATTAGTAGTTGGTGCCGGTCATGCCGGTGTGGAGGCTTCGATAGCGTGTGCCAAAATGGGTCTCACGGTAGGACTTGTAACGATGGATTTAAATGCCATTGGACGCATGAGCTGCAATCCGGCTATTGGCGGTACTGCAAAAGGACACCTGGTTCGAGAAATAGATGCCCTGGGAGGCGTTATGGGTGAGCTTGCAGATAAGACAGGTATTCAGTTCAAGATGCTTAACAAGTCCAAAGGACCTGCAGTATGGTCACCCAGATGCCAGTCAGATAAGGATTTGTATTCCTTAGCGGCTGCCGAAATGGTGAAGTCGTTTTCCAATATTACGCTTGTTCAGGATACTGTAAAAGAACTGAAAGTAAAGAAATCAGATGGATTATACAAATATATAATACAAGGAGTTAAGACTGAGCTGGGTTACGAAATTAACTGTAAAGCAGTGGTCATTACATCCGGAACCTTCCTTAATGCCATTATGCATACGGGTACTACACAGATTGAAGGCGGGAGAATAGGAGAAAAGTCTGCTAAGGGTCTCTCCGACAATATGCTGGAAATGGGATTTACCACCGGACGCCTTAAAACAGGAACGCCTCCGCGATTAGATATTAACACAATAGATTTTTCCAAAACGGAAATTCAAGGCGGAGATGCTTTTCCAAAGCCATTTTCATTCAGAACGAAACCCCTCGATTTTCCGGCACAGCCTCAAATTGATTGCTTCCTTACATATACAAATGAACATACTCATGAAATCCTGAGAACGGGCTTTGAGGATTCGCCGATGTTTACCGGCAGAATAAAAGGAGTAGGACCAAGGTACTGTCCTTCGATAGAAGATAAGATTTCCAGGTTTTCTGAGAAGCCAAGGCATCAAATCTTTTTAGAGCCGGAGACATTGAACAGCGAAACGATTTACATGAACGGGTTCTCTACAAGCCTTCCAATTGATGTCCAGGAAAAGGCAGCGAGAACAATTGTTGGATTGGAAGATGTAAAGATAGTTAAAAAAGGGTACGCCGTTGAATACGACTTTTTCCCGACATATCAAACAAACCTGACCTTAGAAACTAAGTTGGTTGCAGGTCTTTATGTTGCCGGGCAAATAAACGGAACATCAGGTTATGAAGAAGCTGCAGCTCAGGGATTGATGGCAGGCATAAATGCTGCTCTTAAAATCCAAAAGAAAGAACCATTCATTCTTAAAAGAAGCGAAGCATACATTGGAGTTTTGATTGACGACTTAATTAATAAATGTCCCGAAGAGCCGTACAGGATGTTCACATCCTGCGCTGAGTACAGATTAATTCTGAGACAGGATAACGCTGATACAAGATTAATGAAGTACGGTTATGAACTTGGTCTTTTAGATTCTGAAACCTATTCAGCAATGGAAGCTAAGAAAGGATTAATAAAGGATGTAATAAGTTATTTCTCAACCAATACGCTCACTCCAAAAGATATTAATGAGTTCTTAAGAGCAAATAATTCATCGGAATTATCGCAAGGTGAATTTATTGCGAATCTTGTGCGAAGAAATGAAATTAAACTCACCAAATTAATTGATAAAACAATACTTAAGGAAAATAATTTGGTTCAGTCTGTTCTTTTAAATCAGGATGCACTTGAGCAGGTTGAAATTGAACTAAAATACAAAGGTTATATTGAAAGACAGATAGAACAGGTAAGCAATTTTAATAAGAATGAAGAAATAAAAATCCCTGAAGATTTTAAATACGAAAAGCTCCGTTCGCTTTCTGCGGAAGCGCGTGAAAAGCTTTCCACAATAAGACCCCATAATCTTGGACAGGCGATGCGAATCGCCGGAGTGCGCCCTTCTGATATCTCTGCTCTCCTTGTTTACATGAGAGGGTAACCATATACTTTATGTAAGAAACGATATATATTTTTATTTTGAGTAATAAGAGAATAGTTTTATTTTTGGGGTAACTCAAGAATAAAACTATTCAATGCCTTCGGATAAAAATATTATTTTCTGTGAATACATAGATTCCAAAAACACTCCAATCAATTCAGCAAAAACTTTTGAGCTTGGTCCTGCCGGAGTTAATATCAAATTTTTCCTTCCTGAAATACATAAATTATTTACAAACGGAAGTAAGAAATTCATTTACGAAATATTTAAAGTTAATACTGACTTAACGGAAGAATACGAAGATACCGTCTTCGCCGAAGTACACCCATCAAAAAAAATTCAGGCAGACTTCACCTTTTACAAAACCGGTAAATTCAAAATAAAAATATACGATTCTAAGAAGCAAAACCTCCTTAATTCTGGTACAATTTTAATAAAAAATCCTTTAATATAAGCCTCATATCTCGTTATAGCCAGGCACCACAAAAACTGCAAACATAAGCCAAAATCTAAATAAATTACCCTAAATCACCTCCAAAATTTCTTATAATTCTTGTTATAAATGCCATAAAATCTCTTTGAAGAGCGGGGTACAAATTGAGTAATTTTGTAACCGATAGCGTAAGTAACAAAAATTTATTCAAATGAAATTTTCACACAACTCCCAAACAACAAATAAGCTTTTCCTCAACCTGAAACAGGAAGAGGATTCTGCACACAGTAGGGTAGATCTTTTGCCTTACGCTATCAAAAAATGAGATGCGTCTCTGAAATTCAGGGACGTGTTCTCTAATCACAAAAATTACAAAGTAAAATAGGGGAAACAAAATTGAAATCACAAATTACAATTCAAACAAGTTTATACAGCTGGGTTAAAGAAACCTCAGGCGTAATAGCAGATTAATAATTTTTCAAAAAATAATTACAAATTAAATAAACCTTATCCCATGATTAAAAAATTTATTATTTCCTTCTTAGTGATAGGATTTTTAGCAACAGTATATGAAGTAGCGTATGATTACTCCGGGGGTGCTGTTTCATGTACTCAGAAGCCGGGCAGCACCTATGTAGGGTGTTCATGCCACGGTTCACAAAACGCAGGATTATCAAACAGTATTACTCCCAATACTGATATTCCTGTTGGTACTACTCAAAACATGACTTACACAATTTCTCCGGGAGGTTCAGGTCAGGCAGGATTTGACTTAACCGTTCAGGATGGACACGGATTCTTTTTACCGGTAAGCTCAGGTACAACAGTAAGCAGTGTAGAAGCAAATCATTCAACTCCAAAAGCATTAAGCGGAGGCTCTGCTTCATGGACAGTTAAATTTGTGCCGACTGCAATTTCACCTGAGACAGTTACATTTTATGCAGCAGGTAAATCTAACAATGTTTCTCCGCAATGGAACTTTGCTCAGTCAACAGTTAATATCACCGGTACTTTTCCAAACGGAACAGTTGTAGCTCCGCCGAATAATAATTACAACACAACAGATAACTTTCCTTTAAATCAAAGCAATGCCTATGACAGATTTGCAACTATCTATCCTCAAAGCTATATCGGCGAAGCCGGAACAATTACAAAGCTTGGATTTTTTATTGCAAAAGAATCTAACACATTCGGAAATATAAAAATCTATCTTCGCAGCACAGTTCAGCAGACATACAATTTTTTATATACAGTAAACGACAGAATAGGATTTGCAACTCTAGTTTACAGCGGAACACCTTATACTTCTTATCAGGCAGGATGGGCAATGATAGACCTTGATACACCTTTCAATTATAACGGAACAGATAACCTTGAGGTAATAATATTTAATGACAGAGGCGGCGCAGCAACAAGTGATACCAAACAAGTGCTTGCAAAAAACTGGAATCCGGTTAATTTGAGCATGTACTGGTCAAATACCAATAACAACAATTTAAACGGAACACAATATTCAATACAGCCAAACATAAGATTATACAAAACATCTCCTCCTCCTGCACCGACAAATGTTTCTTTAACGGGAATTACAAAAAGTTCAATGACTGTTAACTGGACTCCATCAGCAGGAAGCACAGACGGATACAGAGTTGTATTTAAACAAGGAAACACAGCACCTGCAAATGAAACAGACGGCGGATATGCCACTGTTGCTGGCACATCTACATCAAGCTATACCATAACAGGGTTACAGGCAGGAACACAATATACGGCAGCAGTATTTTCAACTGCAGGTACATTCTTTTCACCTACGGCTCCGTCAGGTACATCAACTACAACGGCAATAACAAATCAATATACTTTTACAAACGGGCAAAACGCTTCATTAATTTTAGGGCAACCTACAACTGAAACACAAGGCACTGCAAACTATGGCGGACTTTCCGGTTCATCAATGGCAGGTCCTTCAGGTGTACTGGTAACAGGAATGGATGCAGATAAAAAAGTTTATGTTTGTGATAAAGGAAATAACAGAGTTTT
This sequence comes from Bacteroidota bacterium, assembly GCA_018266835.1. Classification (NCBI taxonomy): domain Bacteria; kingdom Pseudomonadati; phylum Bacteroidota; species Bacteroidota bacterium. The sequence continues at coordinate 1,398,776 of JAFDZP010000002.1, forward strand.
AGTTTTTAATACAACTCCGACTTCAAACAATGCTATAGCGGATTATTGTTTAGGGCAGCCGAATTTTACAGATAATACGGCAGGGACCATTGCAAGCAAGCTTAGCGGACCTGCAAACTGCGTGATAATAGGAGACAGAATTTTTGTAGCTGATGCTAATAACCATAGAATAATGGTCTGGGAAGGATTGAACTCTTTAGCCAGCGGAGTCTCTGCAAACTATGTTTTAGGTCAGCCGAATTTCACGTCAGGCAGTGTAAATCATGGATTGGGTTTCAGTAACTGCGATAACAAAAGCCTTTATCTCACCGATGGTTTTGAACAGACAAACGGAATGGCAACTGACGGCAGAAAATTAATCGTATGCGACGGATTCAATAACAGAGTTCTTATCTGGAACGATGTAACTTATATTTATAATAATCAGCCAGCAGATGTTGTAATAGGGCAGACAGATTTTACAACCAGAACTTCTCCGTTTACCGATGCTTCTACAGCAGCAACATTGTATCATCCTACGGGAGTAGCAGTAACCAAAGACGGAAAGTTAGTTGTATCTTCCACAGAAGAAAACAGAATTTTAATTTATAATACAATCCCTGTTACAAACGGAGCATCTGCAGATGTTGTACTGGGACAAACTGACTTTACTCACAATCAGGCAAACTATACACCGGATGCAAACGAAACATATCATCCGCTTTCAATTTCATTATCACCAAATTCAAATAAGCTTGCAGTATCGAGCGACTATGCAGCAAGAGTAACAATCTGGGACGTATTCCCGACAACAAACAATGCGCCTGCAACAAGAGTTCTTAACAGAGCAAACTTAACTGCAAATACAGCATCAACATTTTCAAATGAGAATGGAGGCAATGCATGCAATATGTATCCTTACAGTGTTTCATGGTCTCCATCGGGAAGTTTATATGTCGGAGATCTTTTCAGAAATGCAGTATTAAGATTTGACGGTGGAGATACAGCAGCCAGAGGTCCGCAGTCTTTATCCGCAGCAACTTCTACAGAATACAAAATTCCTTTATCAATAAACGGAACAAGCTTTACTCAATTTGCAATTGCATATAAGTACGGCTCAACACCTCCGACCGATTTAAATGACCCGACAGCAGAAATAATGCATGGAGTTACCGGTACATCTTATGACTTCAGTCCTGTATATGGAAATGCAACATACAGCTTCAGAGTTTATGCAGAGAAAAGTCCCTCATACGGAGTTTATGAATACTCGGACGGAAGCGCTACAGGAACATTTACATCAGGGGCTCCTGCCAATTGCCAGAATGCTCCGATTGTTACAGGCAACGGTACAATATGGAGTGTAGTTCCTTCTATCACAGGTGATACAACATTCCTTGGCGGAAGCTTCACGGGATTTGTTTCAAAAGACGGCGCATCTACTTACAGCCGATTAGGAATGGCAGCTATAGATACAAAGACAGGTAATATGTTAAACTGGACTTGCGATTTAAATGCAGGCGGAACAGTAAAAGGAATCCTTTTAGATAAAAAAGGAAACGCTTTGTATCTTGGCGGTGAATTTACAGATGTAAACGGAGTAGCAAAATCACGTCTTGCAAAAATAAATACAGACGGCTCTGTTGTGACAGGATTCACAACTCCGAATATAAATGCTTCTGTCGGAGACCAGGGCGGAACATGCATGGCTTTAAGCAATACAGGCGATACATTATTCATCGAAGGTAATTTCAGCGATATCAACGGAAGCGCAAGAAAAAATCTTGCATCAGTTTTATCATCAGACGGAACGTTAACAGATTTCACACCACAGGATTTTTATTTATCAGCGGCAACATGCAGATTTATTTTAGTATCGAAAGACGGTAAGTCAGTTTATCTCGGTTCAAACTCATTCGGACTTAATTTTAAATCTGTAAACATTGCAACAGGTTCAGATGTTGGTGAATTTGATTTTCAGGTAGCAGGCGGACTTGTAGCATGCGGTGTGATTCAGGGAAATTATTTATATCTCGGCGGCGCATTCACAGAAATTATGGGAAATACAAATATTCAAAGACTTGCAAAGATTGATATCTCCGGACCTACACCTGTATTAGTAACAACATTCAATAACGGTACAGGAAACAGACCGAGCGGCAACGTAAGAAGAATTTTCGCTACCTCAACAGCACTATATCTTACAGGAGAATTTACAAGCATTGGAGGAACAGCAAGAAATAAATACGGAGCAGTCAGCACTACTGACGGCGCAGTACAATCATGGGACCCTGCATATCCGGTGGGACAGATTTCACATACGATTGCAAGTACAATTGTGGGAACTTATGCCTCAGGAAAAATTTACATGGTAGGAACAGGTAACAATAACTTCAATAAATTTACAGCAGTATCATTTACACCTCCTGCAACTAATGTTGACGGTACAGCAACATCTACAATAAGTTCAAACTCTACAACAATATTTTCTAACAGCGCAGGTATTATGGCAAAGCTTACAACAGGCGGCTCATCAAATATGGGAAGCACCAGTGTAATAGTTGCAGGCGCTGGCGGAGATACGGCAACAGTGAACGGATTTGTAGTACTTGAAAGATACTTACAGGTAAATCCAACAACTCAGCCGGGCTCAAATGTGACTGTACAGTTTTATGTATCAAAATCTGAAATGGATGCTTTTGCAGCATTGAGACCTTCATTCGGAAACGCAGGTAATAATTACTCAGGCTGCAGAATACACAGAACAAATAATGCAGGAACATACATTGAAACATTTATTCCTTCGATTACTATAGACGGCGAGACAGTAATTATTTCATTCTCTACATCCGGCTTTTCGAAATTCTATATAAATGATACTCCTGTGTTACCTGTTGAACTTTCATCGTTCACATCTGCTGTAAATAAAAATAACGTTGACTTGAAATGGTCAACAGTTTCAGAACAAAACAATAAAGGATTTGAAATTGAAAGAAAGAAAAGTGTTGAAGGCGGTGAGTGGCAGACAGTTTCTTTTGTTGAGGGCAAAGGCACAACCAACCAACAGCAAAACTATACTTATGCTGATAGAAATCTGCAAACAGGCAAATATAATTATAGACTGAAGCAAATAGATTATAACGGCAACTATCAGTATTACGAATTGAACGGAACAATTGAAGTCGGTATTCCGAAAGTCTTTGACTTATCACAGAATTACCCGAATCCGTTCAACCCGTCAACAAAAATTAATTATCAGCTTCCTAAAGATGCTTATGTAAAGATAAATGTATATGACATGACAGGAAGATTAGTTTATACATTAGTAAACGCGCAGCAAACTGCGGGATATTATACAGCTGAATTTAATTCGGGTATGATGAGCGGTTTTGCAAGCGGAATATATTTCTACAGAATTGAAGCAGCTGATTTCGTTTCCACAAAACGAATGGTACTTGTAAAATAAAAGTGGGATAACACGGAACAAATATCCTCTCGGGAATAGTGTCCTCTTCCATAACAGGAAGAGGACTGAGAGGATGTAAACGAAACTTCAAAACAATTTTCTTTTAAAATTACTAACTATGAAAAAAAATATTTTTACATCAATTATATTAAGCTTGTTTGTTTTTGCTTTTATGGCTTTTGCATCAGGCAGTTTACAAGCGCAGCCGCCGGCGCCGACTGATTTTACTGTAGGTTCTGTGGGAGTCGGAACAGTAACTTTAAACTGGACACCTTCTGCAGGCGGTACAGATGCATATAGAATCTGCTGGCAGTGGGGAAATACTGTTCCATCGAATCCTTACAGTACGGGTTATCATAATATTACTGATCCTATGCAAAGCTCATACACTGTTACGGGATTGCAGGCAGGGCAGTTGTTTTCATTTGTTATTTATTCAAGAGCCTCAGGTGTTTACAGTGTAACTGCGCCTAGTTTAACAGCTACGACATCGCAAGTAAACACAACTACATTTACAAATGAACAGCCATATTCTTTAATTATAGGTCAGCGGATTCCGGAAGGTGATTGTAACTCAAATGACGGAGGACTCTCAGGTCACTCTATGGCTTATCCTTATGACGTATTCAGTCTTCCGAGCGCATCAGGAGGAGACGGGAAATTTTTTGTTTGTGATACATATAACAACAGAGTTTTAATTTACAATACAATGCCGACTTCAAATAATCAGGATGCAGATGTTGTGTTAGGTCAGGCTAATTTTACATCAAACGGTTCAGGAGCAAATGCAAATCAACTAAGTCTTCCAAGCGGAGTATGTTCAGACGGAACAAGATTATTTGTTGTTGACCAGGGAAATAACAGAATACTTATTTGGAATACAATTCCTACTTCAAACCAGACTCCTGCGGATTTTGTGTTAGGGCAAACAGGATTTGGAGCAGGACACACTGCGCCAAATAACGGCGGCAGAAGCGCCAGCACATTATATTGCTCTGACGCAATCTACGGGAATGGAATAGCTACTTATGATTTAGGTTATGCAGTTCAGTTAATAGTTTGTGACGGAGCAAATGACAGAGTGTTAATCTGGGATGATATATCGAGTGGTCTTACCAATGGAAAAGCAGCAAACCATGTAATAGGTCAGACAAATTTTACAGCTCACACATTTCCAACACAGGGAAGCAATAATTCAACCGCTGCAACTTTATTGGCTCCGGTTGATTTAGGTGTTACATCTGATGGAAAACTAATAATTCTTTCTCAGAACGAGAACCGCGCTTTAATTTACAATACAATACCATCAACAAACGGAGCATCGGCAAACTTAGTAATCGGCCAGACGAATTTTTCTGCTAACGGTGGTCATTTTGCAAATACGGCAACAAGTCTTTATTCACCTGCAGGTTTATCCGTCAGCAAATATAACAACAAACTTGCAATTGCAACCAGCGGGTACAGAGTTCTGGTGTGGAATACTTTCCCGACCACTAACAATGCTTCAGCCGATAATGTTCTAGCATTCCCAACCCTTACATCGGATGTACAGACACAATTTTCTAACGAATATCTGGATGGAAACAATGCGTGTGCTTTCAGACATATTTATGGAATGGCATGGACAGATGGAGGAAATCTTGCATTTGCGGATGGCAGCAGAAACTCTATAGTTGTATTTAACGGCGGTGATGATTATTTACATTCGCCGGCATCTGTTTCAGTTGGTTCTGAAACAAGTAATAGTGTTACACTTAACTGGTCAGGCGGCAGCGCAGATAATTATTATATTTTTTACAGGTACGGGTCAACTCCACCTGTTTCTGCAACAGACCCTCTTTGCGCAAATTTGCAAGCACCTATTATTGTAGCGGGAAATTCATCTTCTACAACAATTAATGATTTACCGTGCGGCACTGATTTTAGTTTTGCAGTTATTGCTGAAAAGAATTACGGTAAATATGCTGCAGCGGGCGGAACAACAAATGCGTCAACTTCTTCATCTGCTTCTTGTCTTAATTATCCTATTTTTGGCGATGGCGGTTTTGCAAGACAAATTGTTTCATCTATTACAGGTGATACAATTTTTGCTGCAGGATTTTTTACCAAAGTGTATTCAAAAACAGGAACATCTTACCCGAGAAATTATATTGCTGCTTTTGATGCAGCTACAGGAAATGTTCTGGATTGGAATGCCAGTACAAATGCTCAGGTGAACGGAATTTGTATAAGTAAATCTACGGGAAAAATTTATATAGGCGGACAGTTTACAACAGTAAATGGCACGGCAAGAAGTTATGTAGCCAGCCTGAATTCCGACGGTACATTGAATACATCATTTGTCCCTCCAACTCTTAACGATGGTATTGGCGGCGGCGGCGGAACATGTATGACATTAAATAAAACAGAAGACACTTTATATTTCTGGGGGCAGTTTACTAATTTCACAGATGCTGGCAATGTTACTCATAACAGACATCATATTGTTGCCCTTGTTGCTGCAGACGGAACGCCATCTGATTTTGACACTCCGACAGACTACATTTCAACAGGAACCTGTAGATTTTTTGTGCTTTCTCCAAACGGAAGATCGTTGTTAACAGGATGCAATACCGGCGGACAGAATTTAAATTCAATCGATCTTGCAACAGGAACTTTGGATTTTGATTTCCAAGTAAGCGGGGGATTGGTTGCCAGCGGATGGTATGACGGTTCAAAATATATGTACTTCGGCGGCGGATTCAGTCAGTTCATGGGTAATACCTCGGTGCAGAAACTCGCTAAGGTTGATATGTCAGGTCCGACTCCCGTACTAGTCAGTTCATTTAATAATTCCGCTGCAACGTATCCGGGCTCTACAGTACGATGTATGTGGGGAAATTCAACATCTCTTTATCTGCTTGGTGATTTTTTTGCATTAGGCGGCACAGCAAGGCAGCACCTTGCAGCTGTAAGTACAACAGACTGCTCACTTCAATCATGGAATCCGGGACTCTCTGCTGATTACAGCAACGGTACCCCCGGAAATATGTTTATCGTTCCTAAAACAGGAGTATCATATATTTCATTTGCATCTGCTCCAAATAATACAAATTTCTTTGCGTATCCGTTTCCTGTTTCACCTTCCAATCTGAACGGTTCGACATCTAATAATGTTGGCGCAGGAGCAACAGTGAACTTCAGTAATTCAGGCGGTGCAATTGCCCTGCTCATTACAACCGGTTCAAACCTGGGGAATACCACTGTAACAGTTTCAGGCGCAAACGGAGATACAACTATCGTTAACGGATTTACGGTGATGGATAGAATTGTAACTATCACTCCTACCACTCAGCCGACGGATAATGTAACGGTTCATATCTATGCAACAAAAGCTGAGATGGATTTCTTTGCATCAATTCATCCTTCATTCGGTAACTCAGGTAATAATTACAACGGATGTAAAGTGCACAGACTTGGTGCAGGCAATGCATACGTTCAGACATTTACACCGGTAATTACAATTAACGGAGATATTGTAGATATTTCATTCGATACTCCCGGCTTTTCATCTTTTGCAATGAGTGATGACGGAGTGCTTCCCGTAGAGCTGGCAGCGTTTACTTCATCGGTAAATAAAAACGATGTAACTCTTAACTGGAGAACAACATCGGAACTGAATAATTCGGGATTTGAGATCGAACGAAAAAAATCAAATGAAACTGTATGGAACAGAGTTGGAAACGTAACAGGAAAAGGAACATCTAACGTTGAGAACACTTATAAATTTGAAGATAAAAATATTCCTTCAGCGAGCTATAATTACAGATTGAAGCAGATTGATTTCAACGGTAATTATCAGTACTACGATTTGGTGAATGCTGTTACAGTAGGTGTACCGACTAAATGGAATTTATCACAGAACTATCCAAACCCGTTCAATCCTACTACAAAGATAAACTTTGATATTCCGAAAGAATCGTTTGTGAAAATAAATGTATATGATATATCGGGAAGGTTAGTAGCAAATCTTGTGAACGAGAAAAAAGATGCAGGATATTTTACGGTAGAGTTTAACGCTTCTTCACTTGCAAGCAGTGTTTATTTCTACAGGATAGAAACTGAAGCATTTACCATGACTAAAAAAATGATGGTAGTAAAATAATAAAAGTTATTTTTTCATAGTAGTATTATCATAAGGAAAAAAGTGACCTGTCTGTTTTGGCGAATCGGCAGGTCCTTTTTATTTATTTTAATTTATTGAAGAAAATTACTTTATCGGATTAGGGTTATTAATATAATGAACTTCAACAGCTTTTTTTTCTGCAGGTAAAATTGCGGCGACAATCATAATAAGAAAACTAATCATCCATAAATATAGTCCCGGTCCGAAAGATACATCCTGCATATTTCCGCCTTCATCTTTCATAATCTGAGATACACCAAATGCTCCGAACGATAAAAACAAACTTACTATAGAAAGCATCGTAGTTGCAATCCGCATCCATGTCTTTTTTCCTGTAAGTACCAGCACCACATTTATAAAATACGGGAAGTTTGCAAGCCAGGCTACGAACGCAGCAAATCCCGATGTAAAAGATAACCATCCGAATAAAAGACAAATTATTCCAAGCAAACCGCCATCGGCAATCTTGTCGTTATATGCATTTATACAGCATGCAACAACGTAGAATAACATAGAAACGATAACTAAAATCTTTTTGATTGCAGGCATATTATTTTTAAAAAATTATTATATAGGATTTGGATTATTAATGTAATTCACATTTGCTTTCTTTTTCTCTCCCGGCAATGCGGCAGCAACTACCATTATAAGGATACTAAAGAACCATAAATATAATCCTAATCCATAAGCCGCAAGCTCGGTATGCCCTCCTTCATCTCTCATTAGTTCGGTTACATCAAAAGCGCCTAATGCAAGAGAAACAGTAACAACGGCTATTATAGATGTTACTACTCGGGACCAGGTTCTTTTTGAAAATAGAACCATTACAACATTAACATAGTATGGAAAATTTGCAAGCCAGGCAAAAAAAGCGGATGGATTAAATACCAGAGCCATCCAGCCAAAACCAAGACACATAAATCCGTTCCATGAATTATCACTCTGCATACCGATATACGCAGGACTGAAAATAGAAATTAGATAAAAAAAGATTGATACTAAAACAAGAATTTTTTTAGCTGAAGGCATTGGGGTTAAATTTTATTTCTGAAAAATTAAAGTTTACATCCTTTACGGACGATTATCTCTGAGCCCTCGGCAAGAAAAACAGAAGAAGGGATTGTTTTATTTAAAACGGAAAATCTTTCACCGTAAAGTTTTCCGAAGTCGCAATTTATTTCGTGGTTCTTTACTTCATGCAGCTTCCATTTCGGATGCTCGACCTGATACTCTGATGTTTCGTTTTCATTTACCTTAGTATATCCCCAGTAATGCTCGGTAATAAATTCTTCTTCCGAGCACGGTTCAGCCATAAAGGATTTTTTATCAGCGCCGGTTTTAATATAATTCCATTCGTTTTCAAAATTCCAGAAGTAACCAACATTAATTGCTATATCTGAAATGTTTAATTCATTTTTCATTGGCATAGAATCGTACTTTTCGGCATATAAATTATTCGCAACGAGCTTAATTAAAGATTTCGGTACAATTTCTTTTATAAAAGTTACTCCTCGTTTTATTTCTGCACCTGCATCATATTTCACATAAAATCTTAAATTCACTTCTTCAAAATTTCGGTGAAAAGGAATTGGAAGCCCTAGTACTTTTGTATCTAAAAACATGAAGCCTACAAGACTTACAAAACATCTCGAATTATGGAAATCGAGCTCCGTTTTTTTGGGGACAAAATCTTTTAGCAGCTCCGGGTCAATCTCATAATTTGCCATTACGAGATTTTTCCAAAATGCAGTTAAAAATTTTGATTTTTGCGCCGTTTTTATCACTTATTAATATAATAATTGAGATTGATAATTAAAAAGAACTTACGGATATTAGTAACCATAATTAAATCAAAAATGAAAAAGTTTACAACTATTATTTTACTGTTATTAATAAATGTTTCCTTTGGTCAGTCAATAAGCAACATGACCATGCTGGGGAATAAAAGCGAATTTGTTTCAGGCGGAACACCAACCGGATTTCATTATTCATCAACATGGGGATATACTGCTCCTAATGGCAGAGAGTATGCAATCCTCGGCCACTATGCAGGAACAACTTTCTATGATATTACTGATGCTCCTACATTAATAAGAACATGCGGAACAGTTGCAGGTCCCGGCTCTCAATATAATTACCGTGAGTTCAAGACTTATTCTCACTATGCGTATATAGTATCGGAAGGCGGACTCGGCGTGCAGATTGTTGATTTACAATATCTGCCGGATTCAGTTCATTATGTTAAGAGTTTTACCTTCAGTGGTTACACACGTTCACACTCAATTTCAATCGAAGGAAAATATTTATATTGCAATGGCGGAAATTATAATAACGGCGGAGTTTTTATTCTTGATTTAACTGACCCTGTAAATCCTGTAAAACGCGGACAGTGGGGAACACGTTACGTTCATGATTGCCAGATAAGAAATGATACTATTTTTGCAGCTTGTATAAATAACGGATATTGCGCTATACTTGATGCAAGGAACAAAGATTCAATAAAGCTCATTAAAGAATTTACATATCCGGGAGCAGTAACGCATAACTGTGCTGTATCGGAAGACAGAAAATATTTATTTACAACGGATGAAGGCGGTTCAAATCATTGCAAGGTATGGAATATTCAGGATGTAATGAATCCTGTTCAGGTTTTTGATATTGCTCCTTATGACGGCGCTTCTATGGTTCATAATGTATATATAAAAGGAGATTCGTTATATATGGCTCATTATCAGGCAGGAGTTATAGTCATGAACATCGCTAACAGAAACGCTCCTGTGGAAGCAGGACATTTTGATACATACGTCGGTCAGGGTACTGCATATCAGGGTTGCTGGAATGTCTATCCTTATTTTGCTTCAAAGAAAATTATTGCAGCAGATATTGCCACGGGATTATATGTATTAAAAATGGGAACTGCATCTAATGTTACACCCAATCAGATTTCAGGAATAGCCGATAAATATACAATGTCTCAGAATTATCCCAATCCTTTTAATCCTGAAACAAATATTAAATTTTCCATTCCTGAAAATTCTTCTGTAATGATTAAAGTATATGACTTGCAGGGAAAAATAGTAGCAGACCTTGTAAACGGAAATTATAACAGAGGAAGCTACGAAATAAAGTTTGATGCAGACAAGTTCAATCTTGCCAGCGGAACATACATGTATAAAATTGAAACGAAAAATTATTCAGAAACAAAAAAGCTTACATTGCTAAAATAAATTATCTAAGAAAGTCAGATTGAGAAAAATATTTGCTGTTTTTATAATGTTGGGTTCCATCATTTCTTTTGCCGGAACGAAGGATACTACTTTAAGCGGAGATTTAAATCACGACAATATAATGGATGTTGTGAAAGTCTCCTTTGTTACCAATGACGGAATGTACAGTTACCTTGCAGGGGATTTTACAGTTGAGATAAACGGAAGCGTTTACAAAGATAAATGTGAAGAAGCGGAAATTTTTGAAGTAAAAATCGTTGATATAGATTCCGATACTCCTGCTTTAATGGTATCATGTTTCGGGACCGGTGACGTTGGAGAATATTTTTTTTACAGATTGAAGAACAAAGAAGTTTTTCCTTTAGGCAGCATTAAGCTTTGGGGAAGTGCTGAAGTTCCCGGAAACGGCAAAATCCTGAGCAATGACTTTATGGGATTCTGGACTTTGCACGGTGAATATATTATAGATAAAGGAACCGGAAAAATTGCAATGGTTAAAAAAGATACTTATGAAGTAAATGTTGATGGGACGGTAAAGACTTCGTTTAAGATTTTAAAATCACGGGATGATAATTCTGATGTTGTTGAAAGCGTGAAGCCCGGCACTAAGTTTACTTTGATGAAATGCGATACTTCACCCGTCTGTAAAAACGAAGGCGGCTATGACGATGAATATGAATGTGACTGGTATCTTTTGAAAACATCAAACGGTAAAGAAGGATGGGTAAGATTAAAAGATTTCAGAGAGAAGGTTGGTGATTTACCCTGGGCAGGATAAAAAGAATTTCGGGTTTGAATAAATTGAATTATACAAACCCGAAAAATTTTATAATTATAGAGCAGGGTTATTTATCATTGATAATCCCAGCAGTCTTTCTTCTTCCGGAGTAATGGAAGCATATCCCCACAATCCGCCTGATGATTTTGCTACTGAAGTAGCAAAAGTAAGGTAGCTTTTATATAACTCAGTCGCGAATCCTTTATCTAATTTCGGCAGTATCTCATTCAGCTTTGCAAGTTCTTCGCTTAATATATTTTGTCTTTCAATTAAATCCTTCGGCAAAGTATTTATTTGCTGGGCAATAGCATCGTGAATGAACTTATCTACTTCCAGGTAGTAATCCTGCAGCATAGATTCGTTGTTCCCAGCTCTGTAATGCGCTATTTTTTCCGAGTAATTGATTTCTTTTTCATCAATATTGTTATCAGCGCCTGCTATTAAAACAGCAATTAAGGCCGGTGCATCGAGCAGGGCAGTTTTTTCTGATTCGTTGAGATTTTTGAATTGTGGTATCATTTTTTATAAATTTTTAGCAATTTACCGATTATAGCACAAACACTAAAGATATAATTTTTTCCTTTTAATCTAAACATAGCATAGCTCAATTTAACCACAGAGAACACAGAACTTTACACGGAGTACACAGATTAAATTTGAATAAAAAAGTGAGTCGCACAATAAAGAATTTTCTGTGCTCTCTGTGAATCAACTCTGTGTCCTCTGTGGTTAAATTAGAAGTTGAATTTTTTAAACCAAAACTGAGTTTAATATTTCATGGAATACAACAGACTGACACCCGAAGAAGAAAGGGTAATACTTCACAAAGGCACAGAAATGCCTTTCACAGGAAAATATACAAACAACAAAGCAAAGGGCGTTTACACATGCAAAAGATGCGATGCGCCGTTATATAATTCGGATTCCAAATTCGATTCATTCTGCGGATGGCCGAGCTTCGATGACGAAATTCCGGGAGCAGTCCGCCGCGAGACAGATGCCGACGGTATGCGGACGGAAATACTCTGCGCAAATTGCGGAGCTCATCTGGGACACGTATTTACGGGTGAAGGTTTCACTCCGAAGAATACAAGGCACTGCGTGAATTCAATCTCAATGAATTTCAAACCGCTTGAAGATTAAGATCTGTAAAGTTATAAATTAAGAAAGCAGACTACGGTCTGCTTTTTTTGTATATTTAACACTCCTTTGCTTTCTTAGCAATTCTTTTCTATGCCTCTTTTTTTCTCCATCAATAATTCCTATATTTACAAAATTTCCCACCGTATAAGAAAAATTAAATTTTTACTTAAACTTTATATTAAGTTTAAGAGAGTTCTTAATATTTAAAATATTTCTTATCTAAAAAATTGCAGCTCAAAAATCTTCAAAGGAGAGGAGAAACTTAATGCAAAATTTTTACAAATTTATTCTGGCATTTTTATTTCTGGCAGCAGGATTTAATTATTCTAATGCTCAGGTAGTTTTCACTGTATCAGGCACAGTTACAAGTTCTGAAACGGGTGAAGCCATCAGCGGAGCAGTTGTTGCCGCAGGCACAAAAAAAGCCGCCACTGACAGCTACGGCAAATACAGCATCAGCGGATTAATGGCAGGCACATACACCATTACTGCCACTTACGTCGGTTATGTTACAGGCAGCGAAGAAGTTTCTGTTACAGGAAACACAACGGTAAACTTCAACCTGAAAACAGGTTCAGTTAACACCGAAGAAATTATCGTTGAAATTAACAGAGCGAAGGACAGAGAAACACCTGTTGCTTTCACTGACGTAACACAAAAACAAATTGAAGCCCGCATCAACGGACAGGATGCTCCGCTTCTTACAAAAAATGTTCCTGGACTTTATGCATATTCTACTGACGGAGTTGGTAACGGCGAAACTAAAATGCTTGTAAGAGGTTTCTCACAAAATTATGTTCAGGTATTGATAAACGGTATTCCTACAAACGACCCTGAATCAAACTCAGTGTTCTGGTCTAACTGGGGCGGAGTTTCTGCAAACGCAGGCTCAATACAGATCCAGCGCGGCGCAGGTTCATCACTTTACGGCGCAGGTTCATTTGGCGGTTCATTTAACATATTAACTGAAACACCAAGCTTAACTCCATTCTACGGAGCAAATCTTACTCTCGGAAGTCCTTTAAGTACAATGTACGGAATTAATATCGGTACAGGTCTTGTCGGCAAATTTGCCGGCGCGCTTAATGTTGATAGAAAAATCGGCGAAGGCTCACGTATTAGCGGAAGATATGAAGGCTACAATTATTATACTTCGATGTCTTACTACATGACTTCAAAGCAGACATTAAATTTAGTTTTACACGGCGGACCGCAGGAACACGGATTTTCAAACAGCGGTGATGCAGTTTATTTTGCAAAGTACGGTTACAAAGCAAATCCTTCTTTCTTCCTTCCTGTAGATGTTGTTACTCAGCTTCCTGCTAATGCAACAACAGGAAAAGTAAATTACGGATTGCAAGGCGACTACTCAAGGACTCTCGATGACGGAAAATTTGTAAACATTGCTACAAACTTTTTCCATAAGCCTCAGCTAGAACTTCACTACAACAATGATATAAATAATAAGAGCGTTTTAAGAACAACTGCATTCTTATCACTCGGAAGAGGCGCAGGTTCATCATTGAACGGCGGAAGCATAATTAATATCGGACCCACGCTTACAACTTCAGGAGTATTTCAAATCAAGAGACCTGACGTTGGTTACAACGGAACAACAATAGATACTCTTTTAATCAGCAGATTAAACGCAGACGGTTACATTGCCGATTCAAACACTGCCCGTCAATATTTATTGGCAAATGCAAATCAGAGAATCAGTTACTCACTTCACAGCCAGTACGGATTACTTACAAGTTTTTCACAGGATGTAAGCAAAACTTTCAAGTACACAGCAGGTGCAGAGTTCAGAAACTGGAGAGCTGACCACCCTGGGCAATTTACAAATTTATTCGGAAAGCAAACCATCAATCTTACTTATGCATCGGATACAAGTACAGTTGCAGGAGTTGTAAAGACGGCTACATTTAGTCGTCCTGTATATCAGGGTGATCTTGAAGGACCTGCCGGGGATTTAGGAAGTCCTTTCTCCTATAACCTCGCAACTAACGATCCTACATACAGAACTCAATACAGAAACTACAGAGGTGAAGTGCCTCAGCTTACACTTTTCGGGCAAGGTAATTTTATGTTCAACAAACTGAACATTATGACATCACTTCAGTACGTCTGGTACAAATATACATTGACTGAAAACATGCCTTCAGAAAATGCAATCGGTAAGAAACTTACAGCCGCTCAGGTTTCTGCTTTGGGACTTGTGAATGAAGGACCTGACGGAGCAGGAAAATTTTATATGAAAGGAACAGATAACAGATTTTATGAATTTACTCTGGTAAATAATTCACGTTCACGCGGATTCTTCCAACCGAAAATAGGTTTCAACTACAACGCAACACAAAATATAAATTTCTTTGGTAACTTTGCGCACGTTGAAAGATTTGTTGACCTTGGTGTTTATTACAATCAGGGAAGAATAAATGAAAACGCAGAAGACGAAAAATCAAATCAGTTCGAAGCAGGTTTCGGATTCGGTAATGACGATGTAAACTTTAAAGTAAACGGATACTACATGCTCTGGCAGAATAAGGCTGCAAGCATTCAGGATATCACACAGGCTGGCCAGCCCGGTTACGACAGAAACGGATTTAAAACAGAACTTGTAGGAACATCAGAACACAAAGGTGTTGAAGTTGAATTAAGTATCGGCATTGGTAAATTTATTAAAGTACCGGGACTTGGCTTAACCAGCTCATTTACTTTTATGGATAATACTTGGAAGGAAATTCTTGCAAGCGTAATTAATAATCCTGACGGCTCTTTGAGAGTATTTAACAACAACGCAAGAAATGCTAACGGCGATAAAATAAATGTTTACTATAATGATTTATTAGGAAAGCATCTTGCCAGCGGACCGCAGATGATGATTAACGCAGGATTGAATTATACATATAAATCTTTTTTCACAGGTGTTGATATGAACTTTGCAGCAAGAGATTATTTCTTAGACGGCGAAACATACGGCGCAATTACATCTGTTCTTATCGGAACAAACGGTTCAAAAGAAATTTATCAGACAACTTTTGATAACCAATTACCGACAAGAGCAATTGTAGGAGCATATGCAGGTTATAATTTTAATTTCAACAAGAAATTAAAAGGGCAGCTTACATTACAGTCAGCTAATTTATTTGATAAGGACTATCTTGCATCAGCCGACAGATTCGGTGTAATACCGGGCGAGAAAAGAACTTTCAGAATTAATTTAACTATTGGTTTATAATTGTTATATTATTGCGCCCTTACCTTAGGCAGGCAGGGGCGCAATCTTAAACACTTATCCCAATGTTTAAAGCACTATTTGCTGTTTTGGATTCAGTTGTTGCCTGGTCAATCATATTAATCTATGCCATTGTAATTTTAATAAAACTGGCAGACAAAATTTTTTAATTTGATTTTATCAGGGGCATAAAATCTAATAACAATTGACATAAATTTGATTATACGTTAACACGTTTATTATATACATTTCGTATTGTTGATTTAATTTTCCGATTACATTGAAACATCTACTCCCTCATAAAACAATACTCCTCTTATTATTTTTATTTCTCTGCGCAAATTCTTACTCTCAGACTTCCAAACAAAAATCTCAAAAACCAAAATTAGTTATAGGCATTGTAGTTGACCAGATGTCTAACGATTATCTCTCCCGTTTTGTTAATAAATTTTCCGAGACAGGATTTAAAAGATTACTAAGCAGCGGATTTTATTTTAAGAATTCTTACTATGAATACGTTCCTACCGTTACTGCTGCAGGACATACATCCATATATACAGGTACACTCCCTTCTTTAAACGGAATAATATCAAATGAATGGTACGACAGAGCAAACAATAAAATTGTTTACTGCGCCGATGATAAATCAGTCACAGCAGTGGGGATAGATTCTCCAAAAGAAAAAATGTCACCTGTAAATATTCTTTCTTCAACAGTTACCGATGAATTAAAAAAATCAGACTCGAATTCCAAAGTTCTAAGCATTTCAATAAAAGACAGGGGTTCGATTTTTCCCGGAGGACATCTGGGAAAATCTTTCTGGTTCAACGATGCTTCAGGAAAATTTATTACATCCTCTTATTACATGAATGAGCTTCCTATATGGCTTAATAATTTTAATAACAGAAATCTTAATGATTTTTATTTGAGTCAGTCATGGAATACTCTGTATCCTATAGAAACATATACTGAAAGCACTGCAGACAGCGTGCCATGGGAATCGTTATACAAAGGAATAAAGTCACCGGTGTTTCCCTATGACTTGCCGGCGCTGAGAAGTAAAAATCCTGAGCTGCTTGCTTATACTCCATATGGAAACTCTATTTTAAAAGAACTTGCGCTAACAGTTTTAGAAAATGAGAAAATGGGAAAGGGAAAATCCACGGATTTTCTTTGTGTGAGTTTTTCTTTCCCTGATAAAGTCGGCCATCACTTCGGACCCAACTCAATTGAACTGGAAGACACATATTTAAGATTGGATAAAGACCTCACTGAAATTTTTGATTACATTGATAAAAATATTGGTATGGAGAACACCTTGATATTTCTCACCTCAGATCATTCTGCTGCATCCGCTCCCGGATATTTAAAAAGCATTGGAGTGGAGGCGGGAAATATTAACACAAAAAAATTACAGGATTCAATTGAAACTTATCTTGGAAAAAAATATGGCGACGATGATTATGTGGTATGGATTCAGAATTTACAAATTTATCTGAATAAAAAAGTGCTGGATGCTAAAAACTTATCTTTGGAAAATATTGAAAATGAAATCTGTGACTATCTAAAAAATTATGAAGGTATAAATGAAACTTATACTTTTGCTGGAATAGATAAAGGAATCTACAGCGGTGAAAATTCTAAATTAATATATAACGGTTTTGTTAAAGAAAAATCGGGCGATGTGTTTATGGTTTTAGATTCAAACTGGATATGGAATATGAGCAGAGGCACAACTCACGGCAGCGTTTATAAATATGACAGGAACGTACCGCTCCTATGGTGCGGCTGGAACGTGAAGCACGGAGAGACCGATGAATATAACTCTCAGTGCGATATTGCTCCGACAGTATCGGAAATTTTGAATATACCGAAGCCGTCTAAGAGTGTCGGTAAGTCGCTGAAAAAAATTTTAATGAAATAAAATTCATCTTTCAAAATAATTTTAAATAAATTATTATTGAAGAGTAATAAGTAAATCTACAAGTTCATCCTCCCCGCAAAACGGATAATTTATCCGCCTATAATTTATTAAATTTTTTATATGAAATTTAAATTTATTTTTCTCATTCTCCTATTTGCAAAAATTTCATTTGCGGGATGGTTTCAGCAAAACAGCGGAACAACAAAAAATTTGTACGGAGTAAACTTCAACCACGGTAACGAAAATATAGTATGGGCTTGCGGTGAAGACGGACTTATACTTTATACCTCTAACGGCGGCACAACATGGATTCAGCAGAACAGCGGAACAACGAATACTTTGTATGCAGTTATTTTTATGGAGCAGACTACTTCGCCTATACTTGCTGTCGGTAAAAACGGAACAATAGTTCGCACTACACTTTCTTCACTGGTATGGAATGTAATTCCATCGCCGACAACTAAAACTTTAAAAGATATTTCAGAATTTAATTTTATTGCAGTCGGAGATTCAGGAGCAATGATACGAAGCACTGATCTCGGCTTAACCTGGGCGTTGCTGCCGCAGGTGACAAATGTAAATTTAAACGCAGTCACGGGAATTTTTAATCAGCTGGCAGTTGGAGATAACGGAACAATTTTGAGGTCAGCAGGACTCGGGCAGAACTGGTCATCTCTTGCAAGCGGCACAACGGAAAATTTGTACGGAGTTCCTTTGTTTAACTCTCCAATGATTTTTGTAGGGGCAAACGGACTCATAAGAAAAAGCACTAATGTAGGCGCTAACTGGATGACACTTCCAACAGGTACAACTGCTAAATTAAATGCAATAGAGTACTCGGTAAATAATGACAGCAGAATATATGTTCCCGGTAATAACGGATTGATATTAAAATCAACGAACGGAGGCGTTACATTCGGAAGACAGCAAAGCGGAACGAATGTAAACCTGAATGCAACATTCTTTTATCTTGATGATAACACGGGCTACGTTGTTGGAGATAACGGAACGATATTAAAAACAACTGACGGCGGCGGCACGATAACAGGATTTGAAAATGAAGTTACCGATGTAAAAAGCTTTATGCTTGAGCAGAACTATCCTAATCCATTCAACCCGTCAACGAAAATAAATTTTTCAATTCCTGAAACGGAATTTGTCTCGATAAAAATTTATGATGCACAGGGAAGAGAACTTGAAGAAATTATGAATGAAATGAAGGAGGCAGGAAGTTATAATGTTACATTTAACGGAGCTGATTTAGCAGGCGGAATTTATTTTTATAAAATAACAGCAGGGAAATTTTCAGAGACTAAGAAAATGGTGCTTGTGAAATAAACTTGGATACACATAAACTTTAAATGCAAAGATCGCAAAGAAGTATAGAAAAAAACATCTGAACTTAGCGTTCTTTGCGAAAAGTCTTAGCGTTCTTTGCGTTTAATTTTTTTAAAACTAGCTCCACAACCAGAATTTACTCTTCGAAAAAGTCGGATAGATTAAAGAAGAATCTTTTGCATCTATCTTCACCTGAATTGTATCGCCTTCTTTTATAAATGCAAGCTCGGAGTTATCAATCATCCATGAAGTGGTTGCGAGGTAAGGTTCTCCCTCCGGCGGTCTGACTTCAAGACGAAGGTCAACTCTCATTTCGCTTCTTCCCACAGAATAGGATTTAATCACGCTTACAATTAATGCCGTTGCAAAAATTGCGGATTGAAAATTTTGTTCGTAGTCATCGGCTTTTTTCTGAATGGCTTTTGTCTCGCTTGAGTTGCGTGTAAAAATTTTAATGAAGGCAATCGTAATGGATAAGGTAATTATGGTTGCGACAATTATTATTACGGTCTGTACGGGCATCGGACTTATATTTTAACAGATGTTTTTGATTAAAATAAAAATTAGAAAAAGTAATAAAAATGTTCAGATTTTGTTCAATTATTTTGCTGTTTTAATAAGAGATTATTTTCAGCTTTACATAATGCAAAAATAAAAAACTGTTTTCGCATGGAATTATTTTCACTCTTTAAATTTTTGCGAAACTTTTGTAATTCCGAGTCAAAATCAAAAGATTTTGGCGTTAAATTTCTTTTCTAACAATATAGTCATTCATAAAATATTTACCAATAGGAACATCAATTTCAGAAATGATTTTAAACCCCAGCTTCTCATAAAAAAATCTCGCAGGGTTATATCGGTTTACATTAAGTTCGATAGCCTCATATTTCCCTTTGCAAATCTCTTCGACCTTATCTAATAAAATTTTTCCTAAACCTTTCTTCTGATGTGAAGGATGAACATAAAGCTTCGGAATGCGAATAATATTTTCTACAGGTACAAACGATAAAAACGCAGCAGGAATTTTTTTCTCGTATAAAATAAAAAACCTGTGCCCCTCGGAAAATTGTTTGCGCAATGATTCATCTGAGTACATATCGTTATACATAAAATCAAACTGCTCCTGCGAAACAATTTTCAGATACGTTGCCTCCCATGCGGGGAAGGCAATTTCGGTTATAATTCTTATATCGTCTGTATTAGCCTCAAGAATTTCTATAGGTAAATCTGAACTCATTTAAAAATTTGGTTTAATTCTTTTCTGTTCTTAACTCTTATAATTTTTTTACTCTCTGAATATTGCTTGAGTAATTCCCTTAACTGCGGCTCATATACTTTATGCACCATCCACATTGCCTTTATCATTCTTCTTGTCTTCTTCCGGATGTTGCTGTTGGGCGGGTCATAGGGATTTTGTTTAAATGTATATTGAAGATGTCTCTTCAGCGCATACCAGTAACAAAGCCATATATTGAACTCAAGATATATAATTAAATCCGCTGCATCCGCTCTCATAGGAATTGTAGAATTGAATGACCATCCCTCTACAATCCATTGTTCAGTATTAAGAATACCTTTTAGCTTATCAATAAATTCCTTTTCCGAAATTGCAGTCCAGTTAGAATTAAATGTAAGCTGATCCAGATGATATACAGGAATTTTTAATCTGTTTGAAAGTGTATCTCCGAGGGTTGATTTACCGCTTCCGCCGTTGCCAAGAATAATTATTTTTTTATATCCGGAGATATTCAAGATTTTAACACTGACTGCACCTTTAAATCTTTGAATGATGCATTACTGAACTTGCTTTTTGCCCAGTTAACATAATCAAAAAATCTGAACGAAGTTAAATCTGTTTTTTTCTTCTGCAGCTGGGTTAAATTAAAGTACAGCTCTTCAAATGAATTTGTAATTTCTTTTTTTGTGATCTTATCGTTTATTGTGTTAAAAAAATCAAAGACAATTTTTTCAAACATTGTAAGTTTTTTTCTATCCTTAAAAAATTTATAAGTGCTTTTTACTAAATAGTCCAGATGCTCTTTGTTATCAAGCTCGTAATGAATTGCAAGATTATATAATTTCGAATGCATATACAAATCCTTTCTCTGGTCAGGCTCGCCGAAATTAATTAACTTATTAATCCACTTAAGAGCATTTTTAAAATCACCTATGCCAAAATAACAGCAGGATATAAAAAAATAAAACTGCATTATTTCTGTAGCCCGTAGCTTCGAACGCTGCGCTTCGATTTTTCTTTCAATAGATTCTGCCAGCGTTACTCCGTTCTCAAACTGTCCCGTCTCAAAAAAAACTATCAGCTCTAACTTGAACGAAAGAAACATATAAGTCTTTACGTATTCTGTACTGAGAATTTTATAACGCTCAGGAATAGTACGGAACCTTTCGAGATAATAAAAAAATTCATCATACTTTCCGCAATAAGTGCAGGCCACCATCATGTTATAGGAAACATTCAAAAGATTAGTTGCCTTCCTTTCTATCTGACGCGGATAACTCTCAACCATCTCAAGAAATTGTTTCATGTAAGTAAAAGTCTTCTCGAAATTTGTAATGATTGAATTATATGTAGTATGAATGTGATAGAAAAAAACTTTGAATGTATAGGATTCATTCTCATCCATTTTTTGCAGGTAAGGATGAGCCATTATCGCTTTAGCTTTTTTGAGCGCTTTTTCATCCTGAAGCAAACCGTTGTTAGCCATTAAAGAGGTTATCTGCGAGCTTATATTCTGAATCTCGGATTTTTTCTTTAAAGTATTAAGGCAGTGAAGCTCTTCCTGAAAAATATCGTTCTGAAGTTTTTCTATATTCGGATAAACTTTTTCAAAGTAAAGATTTTTTTCTATCTGAAGAATTGTATAAAGCTTTGTATAATTTTCGTATTCGTACGCAATCTTCTTTGCTTTTTTCAGCATCTTCATACTTTGCTCAAACAAAGTTTTATTCATAAGAAGCTCTGCCTGTGCAATGTACTTATCAAATTTATCATCAAGCGATTTTTCACTCTGTGCATTCAGCAGGCTCTTTAAAACAAGATCATACAAATAATTTTTCGCAACGGAGAGCTGATTAACATTTTGAATTTTATTTAGCTTCTCTTTTATAATATCTTCGTTGTAGTCCTCATCGCCTTCAGTTTGCTTTTCAATTTCTTCAAATAATCTTAACGATAAAGTATCTTCATCACCGAACCTCTTCGCATATTTTTTAAAATACGCCCTTTCCGCCTTAGTAAGCGTTTTTATAAGAAAAAACAGATCTGTGGATGAAGTTTTCAATTAATTTTTAAGTGTTTAATATAAATTATTTTACAAAATAGGCAGTAAAAATGTTAATCTAAATCTAATTTTTAGAGACATAAAAACTTGAAAAATAAGCCAGAAATTCAATATTTCACTTAAAACCCTGGTTTTTGCAATCTAATTTTAGCGAAATTTCGATTTTTAAAACGGAGATATTCTTTATATTTTTGAATCAATAAATTAAAATGATAATGGAATTGCTTTTAGATACGGTTAAGGTGAAAGTCAAGAAGACTCTGATAGATACCATTGTACTGAAGCTTCTGATTATTTTACTTTACATCTTTTATCTTTTGTATTAAAGTTTATAAAAAGGGGTAAGCACCGGAGCATTAGAAACTTAGAGGTTAAATTTACAATTTGTGCGAGGATTGTAAAAACTAGTCTCCGGTAAGCTTAAATCCAAAATCATTCTCTGCTTGCTTTGTATATTGTGCGAGAGTATACAAGCAGGCGGAGAATTTTTATTTTATAAAACCCCACGATTTACACTTCAAAAAAAATCCGTAATTTATAATTTGAATTATGGAAATCATTTCAAAAAATATTTCAGTAAAAAAATCCGCAAGATATTTTCTTTCATCACAGAATAAAAATCCGGATACATTAATGTTCGTTCTTCACGGATACGGTATGCCCGCTTTTCATTTTTTAAAAGAGTTTGAAATGATTGATGATGAAAATACTCTGATTGTTTCTCCTGAGGGACTGTCGAGATTTTATACAAAAGGATTTTACGGCAACATCGGCGCCTCATGGATGACTTCTGAAGACAGGGAGAATGAAATAAACGATTACGTAAATTATCTTGATGAAGTTTTTACAGAGGTATTAAATGATTTAGAAAAGAAACCGGAAAAAATTATTTTGCTGGGATTTTCACAGGGAGGCTCTACTGTCACACGCTGGGCAGCAACGGGAAAAGTATCAGCGAATATATTGATAATTCATTCCTCTGATATTCCAAAAGATATAGATTTTGATTTACTGAAATCAAAATCAGAAAAGATGAAAATTCACTGCGTTTACGGTGATGAAGATAAAAGCGTAAGAAAAGAAAATTTTGAGAGTAGCGTGAATTTACTGTACGAAAAAAATATTAAATTTGAACAGCATATTTTCAACGGCGGTCACAATATAAACATCGAAACAGTAAAAAAAATAACTATAGCTTAACTCCTAAAAACTCCACAGCATTTTTCCATAAAAGTTTTTCCTTCAGTTCATTTGTAAAATCCATTCCTTCAATAAGTTTTCCCGGAACATGTTCTCCCAATGGAAAAGGATAATCCGAACCAAGACAAATCTTGTTTTCTCCCATGAGGTTTACAATATACTTCAGAGCTTCCCTATCATGAACAAGTGAATCCAGATAAAACTTCCCTATGTACTCTCTTGGGTTTACGTTGTTATCGACTGCGCATAAGTCAGGCCTTACATTAAATCCGTGTTCAATTCTTCCGATTGTAAAAGGAAACGAACCCCCGCCATGAGCGAAGCAGACTTTCAATTTTTTTAATCGTTCAAAAACTCCGCCGAAAATCATTGAGCATATTGCTCTTGAAGTTTCAGCAGGCATACCGACTAACCACGGAAGCCAGTACTTCGGCATTTCCTTCTTTCCCATCATATCCCAGGGATGCACGAAGATTGCTGCGCCTAACTCTTCCGCTGCCTGAAAAAATTCAAAAAGATTTTCATCATTAAGATTCCACTCTCCCCTTTTATCATGAGGGTCTGCGCTTGCTTCTATGTGTGAACCGATTTCTATCCCTGCAAGACCAAGCTCCTTCATACATCGTTCCATTTCTTTTATGGCAAGCTTAGGTGACTGCATAGGAACAGTTCCCAGTCCTATAAACCTGTCGGGATAATTTTTTACAATATCCGCAATATGGTCATTTAAATATTTTGAAAGGTCCAAAGCATCTTCCGCCTTAGCCCAATAGCTGAACATAACGGGCACAGTGGAAAGCACCTGCATATTTACCTTATGCGAATCACATTCATGAATACGGGTAACGGGGTCCCAGCAGTTGCTTTCAATCTCACGGAAAAATTTTCCGTCAATCATCATCTTTGCGCAGCACGGTTTGTGGTGCTCAAGATTTACCCATCCGCCGTAGCCGTATTTCTCTTTCAGGTTCGCCCAGTTTTCAGGAAGAATGTGTGTGTGTAAATCTATCTTCATGACAGTTTCACCGGAGGTGACATAACTGTTCCGCAATTTTTACATGTTCTTAATTCTTCCGATGAATAAAACTCTTCAAGTAACGGCGGAAGCTGGTTTACAATATCAGTGAGCTTAAAAAACTTTTCGTATAATTTTTCGTGACAGTTTTCGCAATACCACTGGAAACCGTCGAGCTCATTTTCATTTCTTTTTCTTTCTATTACTAAGCCAACTGTTCCCGCAGGTCTTCTCGGTGAGTGTGGCACTCTCGAAGGTACGTAATAAACTTCCCCTTCTTTTATCGGAACAATTTTCTGAACGCCGTCTTCAACTATTCCAACTTCAATATCGCCTTCTATCTGATAAAAAAATTCTGGACCTTCCTGAAAGTGATAATCTTTTCTTGAGTTCGGTCCGCCCACAACCATCACGATAAAGTCTCCGTCGTAAATACATTTGTTCCCTACGGGCGGTTTAAAAAGATGACGGTTTTCTTCAATCCATTTTTGAAAATTTATTGGAGCGATAGACATTTTATTTCTCCTTATAGTTTAAATTTTTAATTTCCTGTTAAAGATTTTAAAGCACCGGGGATATTGAGCTTGCCCCAGCCCCATGTAATATTCGGAAGCTTGCCCATTTTATCTTCCTGTATTGCCGTATTTTTTATTATACTTTTTATCTGCGTATTGGTAAGAGTTTTATCATACTGAAGCATCAGAGCTATTAATCCGGTTACGTGAGGCGCTGCAGAACTTGTTCCGCTGAACGTCTGGTAAGAAAAATTTTCTCCTGTAGAAAAAGTTGAGTGCCCCGGCGCGCAGATATCAACTCCTAAATCACCTGTGATTGACCTTCCTCTTCCGCTGTAAGTCGCAACATCGCCAACCTTAGCATTGTCCCAAGCAAAATTTACAACATAAGCGCCGACTTTAATTGTGCTGTCAGCAGTTGCAGGAAATGTAAGCGTTCCTTCATTGGAGAATTTATATTTCCAGTGTGTTTCACCGCCCCATGACTGTCCCACATCATTTACATTGCCGCGCATTACAAAATCTTTTTTTGGCTCTATGTTAATCGTCCAGTCACCGTTTACTCTTGCTGAGTCTTTTCGGTAAAAGCCAAGAGAGAGCAGCATATTTCCCTTTTCACTTTTTGAATACTGATAAGAAATTCTGCAGTCTTTTTTTATAAATCCGCTGCCGCTTGTAGGAATGCTGTATGTCTGAAGGTCGGGACCTATAACATCCAGTGTTTTAAAATCACCCGGATTGCCGTTCCAAAGCAAAGACACAAAAACTCCGTCATTTGGCTTTCCGCTTACGCTGCCTGATGCAGAGACAGTGTAAGAATATTTTCCGTTTGTTTTTAATGAGTCATCAAATACACATCGAGCAGCAGCAAGATTTCCCGTTGCAGTTACAACAGGATAGCCTTCTTCGCAATACTGACGCGCAAGAACTTCTTCCGGAGTTGTGCCGTCCATCGGCTCCCATGACCATTCGCCGTCTTCAAATAACATTGTGTTTGCGCCTTCATCTTTTAAAAATTTCATTAGGTCAGGAAAGTTTTTTACAAATCGCGGAGTATAATCATAAGCAATATCTGCCATTACAAGTTCTGCATCGGGTGCAATACCGTGAAGCTTATGCAATCCTCCGATTCCCCCGAGAATTATACCTGCTACACCTGTTCCGTGATTGAAATCATCTTTTTCATTTTTAATAAGGTCAGTTCCTCTTCTTCTTATTGTCCCGTCCTTTTGTCTTACAGAAATTACTTTAGATGTTTTTAAGCCGATTATTTTTTCTCCGGCAACTAATTCTTTAGCTTCAAAGTTTGACGGAATAAAAAATTGTTCGCCGTAAGTGGGGTCGCTTTCGGAAAATCCCGCCTGCTCACCAAAATCTCTTTTGCCGTTTTTGTTTTTATCGTTGTAAAGAAAATCCATATCGGGATTATAAACACTTCTGTCCGATATTCTAAACGGACCAAAAGTCTTATCGGTAATTTCCAGATAATTTAATATTTCGTTGTCTGAAATTTTGCCGTCGTTGTTTAAGTCAACTCCGTCTGTTCCCGCCGTAAATTTCCCGTCCCCGTTTACATCTATCCAGTTAAATTCTCCTCCGTCTGCAAAGAAAAAGAACGGATGAAAAATATCGATGCCGGAATCCATATCTCCTACTATAATTCCTTTTCCCGTTAACGGATTACCTGACTTATCTAAAAATTTATCTTTTAATATAGTCGTAATTTCAGGGTCTTTTACCTGAGCAATTATTGATGAAAATGTTAAAAGAAATAAAATAATTAATTTATAAGATTTCATTTTTGATTTAATATTTTAATACGCAGCTTTGCCTGCTCTTGATACCAGTACTGATAACTGTCCTGCATGATACATCTGATGCAGCTGCCAGAACTTGGCAATATTTTCTTTTGTTTTAAAAAAATCGTTTTCAAATTCATCCACTTTTGCATGCGACTGTTTCAATTCTTCATCGGTAAGCTCTGCATATATTTTTTTATTTTTTTCAATTACTTCTTTCCATTGCTTTCGCAGCAGGGAGGCAGGTGCATAAGCTTCTACCGGTTGTAATTTACTCTTAGCACCGAAAATTTCGTAATACTCAGGAAACAATAAATCACCTTTTCCCATGTAAAGAGAAAAGTCATCATCGCTTACAATTAAATGCCCGAGTATCCATATACCGTGATTCTTTCCCGGAGATAATTCCATTTTTAACTCATCATCAGTAAGCGGGTCAATATTTCCGTTAACCCAGTTTATCATGGAATCGTATTGCGCTGCAAGATATTTTGAAACAGGATTTTCCATTTTAAATTTATCTATGATTTAGATTTAGGCATTAAAACACTTAACTGACCTGTATGATACATTAAATGTACTTGCCAATGGCTAGCGACATCTTCCTTTGTTTTGCAAAAATCATTTTCACCTGTTAATTGTGCCTGCGGTTCATTCAGTTCGGCATCGGTAAGTTCTGCATAAATTTTTTTATTCTTTTCAACCATCTCTTTCCATTTATTTCGCATCTCGGAAACAGGAGGGTAATTATCAACTGATTGCAGTTTTGTATTTTCAGCAAACATATTATGATAATCCATATAGGTTATTTCTCCCTTTCCCATGAATAAAGCAAAATCATCTTCACAAGTAATCAAATGACCCAGCAGCCACACTCCGTGATTTTTACCAGGATTAATTTCTTTTCTTAAATCTTCATCTGAAAGAGAATTTATAATCCAGTCTGCCCAGCCTGAAGAATCAGCATATTGCTTTGCGAGTATTTTTGAAGCCGGATTTTCCAATTTGTATTATTTAATTAAATTTAACATCCATGTAATGCATTCATCTGCATCTACAATTGACCATGAATGCGGATGCCTTAAGCCGTCTAATCTATACCCTTTGCCCAGGGCAGGAATAAATTCTGCGCGAGTGTTCCCGCTTATCTGTAAAAAATTTATCATAGCTGACTGGTCAACGCAGTTCATGTGATAATAATCCCTGGTTTTATATTTCATCTGCCAGGAAATATCGGGGTCAGTATATATTCTTATTGGAACATCAATTAAATATTTTGCATTCCCTCCGTCAGGATGATTCAGCGAGTATTGTGAACCTTCAACATATTTTTCAGGGACTTCCTTTGGCGAGCCGCCGTACAGTTTATCAAAGTAATCTATTAAAAAATAATCTTCGTTGAGTGCAGCTTTTTTTGAATCAGTCAGATTAGCGCTGTCTCTTGTATATAATGCTATTTCCTCTTTGGCTCTGTCATATAAATTTGCCATATCTACGGGAGGATCAACACCAATTGCGGCAAGCGGTTTAATGCTTGTATAAAATTTCCCGCTACGTGAAATCTCAGTATATTGAAGAGCATTTTCTCCTCCGAGAGAAAGTCCGCTTAAAATAAACTTATCAGCAGGCGCATTATATTTTTTTATTATATCGGAAAATGTTGTGTTCAAAAAATTCATCGCAGCAGTATCCGCTTCAAGACCTTTATTATAATTGGTTGAAAGAACCACTGACAAAATATTGTTATCATAACACAGATGCATAAGTTTTTTATTGCAGCTTATTACATTCTCCGCGCCTTCACCTGTTGAGGGCAGGAGAACTAAAACTCCTTTTACATTTTGAGGAGCCAGTGCGTAATAAAAAAGTGTTCCGTTACCTCTGTAAATCTCCTGTGTATCTTCTATTCCTGAATCTATTTTCTTAAGCTTGTTTAAGTAAGAGGCATCTAAATCCAACAGCTCTCCGTCAACAAAATTTCCTTCAAGCTTACCTCCTGTTAACATTAAAATTTTTCCGTTTCCCTGCAGAGTGCCGTTTACGAAATTTCCTTCAGCGCTTCCCCATCCTTCGTAAATATATTTTCCTTTTCCTGTTACGTATCCTTTCTGCATTTCACCGATGTAAGTGGCCACGATATTATTGTTATCGAACCACGTTAATGTTCCGCTGCCGTCTGCGTAGCCGTCTTTACAGCTGCCGCTCCAGGTTACAGTCATTGCTGCATCTACATCGTTCCATACAAGACATCCGGACTTAGTATCTTTTACAAATTGTCCGTTCTGTGCCTGTGAAAAACTATCTGATGAAATTAAAATAATTAACAGGAGTACTACCGGGATTATTATTTTCATTTAATTAAAAATCTTTTTTAATGTTTTCATCGGGAAGAAGTTCGAGGAAACGCCAGACCGAGCAATACATATCCGTTGGTCCGAAAAAATCCTGATTAATTCTTCTTATCTTTCCGTCGTCGGTTTTTTCTAATACAGATAAGCCCGGTTCTATTCCGCCTGCATTATTCTGAAATCCCATTTCTTTTGAAAAATCATTTTCAATTGCGGAGCAGCTTTGGAAAGTCCAGCCACGTGAATTTTTAAATTTCTTATGCGCTTCGATTTCATCACCTGCCATTAATACAAATCCGCTTTTGCCGCGGCTCTCAAGATATTTATACATTCCGTTAAAGCCGTCTGCCCACATAGTGCAGAACGAACACGCTCCTCCCATATTATGAACTACAAAAAGATTTTTATGTCCACCGAACATTTCCGATAGCTTTACTTTGCCGCCATCAGTGGAAGTGAATTCGTAGTCCTGTGAGACAATTGTATCTCCAAGCTTTGCAGTCAGTTCAATTGCTTTTTTTCTCTTTTCATGGATTTCAGTGTAAAGTTCTCTAAGCTCTTTATGTATGGATTTTTTCTCTTCTTCAGTCATTATTTTTATCTAAGAGTTCTCTGTTAAATTTTCATGGGGCAGCAGTTCAAGGAAATGCCATACGGGACAGTACATATCCGTAGGTCCGAACCACTCTTTATTTATTCTTCTTATTTTTCCGTCTTCTGTTTTTTCGAATACAGATACTCCCGGCCAGAAGTTCTCGTCATCGGGACTTTTGAAACCCATCTCCTTCGTAAAATCATTTTCCTTTGCAGAGTAGCTTGTCATAGTCCATCCGCGTGACTCTTTAAATTTTCTGTGAGTTTCCAGGTCATCACCTGCCATTAAAACAAAAGCGCTCTTCCCTCTTCCTTCAATATATTTATACATTCCGTTGAAACCGTCTGCCCACATAGTGCAGTACGGACAGCTCTTGCCCATGTTATGAATTACGAAAAGATTTTTTTTATCTCCGAACATTTCAGAGAGCTTTACTTTGCCGCCGTCAAGAGATGTAAACTCATAATCCTGAGAAACGATAGTATCACCCAGCTTAGCGCCAATCTCTACCATTTTTTTTCTTATTTTCTGAGATTCCTCTTGAAGGGACATTAATTCTTCATTAGCAGATTTGATTTCTTCCTGTGTCATGATGTTTTAGGTTTGGGATTTTTTACAGAAATATTTATAACATACCAATAAGGTAAAATAACCTCAAGAAATAAATTAGTGCGGAGAGAGAAGTTGTTAGTTGACCGTTGGTAGTTGCCGGAAAAGGCAAGGAATACGAATAATGAATTCTGAAATCTTCCGGAATTTGCGATTTTATGTTTTTCCCGATTTTTGATAGTCGGAAGAATTAATTATAAATCAGAAATATCACTGAAACTATATCCAGCACAATAAGCATTGGAGTGAGCTCTTTGTATTTACCAAGGACTAACTTTATAATTGTATAGCTCAGCAGTCCGAAAACAATTCCTTCATTTATTGAAAAAGAGAAAGGTATCATTATCATTGCAATAAAGGCAGGGAATGAAATTTCAAAATCTGTCCAGTCAAGTCGTGTCATCGGAATCATAAACAACGCTCCTACCACAATAAGTATCGGCGCAGTTGCAATGGCAGGAACGATAGAAAGCAGAGGTGAGAAAAACATACAAGGCAGGAATAACAATCCCCCAACAACGGCCGTCAGTCCCGTTCTTCCGCCCTCTCGGATACCCGTAGCTGACTCTATATAAGCAGTGCCTGCGCTGGTTCCGAACACTCCCGAGATAACGGAAGAGAAACCGTCGACAATTAATGACTGCTTTACGTTTCTTGGCTGACCGTCTTTATCAAGCAGGTTGCCCGCTTCGGCAATTCCCATAAATGTTGAAATGCTATCGAACATATCTACGAACACAAAAGTAAATATTACTCCGATGGCGGAGAACTTAAGCGCTCCGATAAAATCCATACTCATAAATAATGAAAAATCGGGTGGGGCGAAAATGCCGTTAAATGTAACAAGAGTCTTTGTCCCGAAGTTAACTGCTGAGGCATCTCCCCATAATCTCCCTATGGGAATTGATAGAATTGTAGTTATTACGATTCCGAGGATAAGAGAGGCCGGGACTTTTTTTATAACTAAAATTATAGTGACTGCAAGTCCGGCTAAGAACGTTGCCGTCATTGCATTCAGAGGAGCTTTGGAAATAAGAGTTGCTTTATTTGCAATAATGAAGCCTGAGTTTTCAAGTCCGATGAGAGCGATGAATAAACCGATGCCCGAAGCAAGACCCATACGAACTGAATGCGGCACTGCCTGAAGAATATGAACGCGTATATTGGAAAACGAGAGCAGCATTATAATAACGCCTGACCAGAATACAGTCCCCAGCGCTGCCTGCCAGCTCATACCCATACCGATAACAGCAGTGTAAGTGAAGAATGCATTTATGCCCATGCCGGGAGCAACGATGATTGGGTTGTTAGCATAAAGTCCCATTGCAACACTTGAAAAGAAGCAGACGAGAACGGTTGCAGTCAGTACGGCAGAGAACGGCATTCCTGCATCTTTTAAAATGGCAGGGTTCACGACTATAATATACATGCATGCAAGGAACGATGTTATTCCTGCAAGCACTTCAATGCGGATGGTTGTGTTGTTCTCGCGAAGGCGGAAGAAGTTTTGCATGGGGTTAAGATAATTCTTCAGATTCTTTTAAAGCGTATGATTCCAGTTCTTCAGATATAAAATAGTTATTGCTTTTAAGTTTTTCCAAAATAGATTTTAAAGATTTTATATGTCCATTCTTTTTAGCTTTTATTAATATTCCCAAGGTTCCGGAAAATTTTAAATCTAATGATTTCGCTATCTTTCTGGCTTTATAATCATCTAAAATTAAAACACTATCTTTTAATTCTATTGCGAGCGCAAGAGAACTTGCTTCTCCTTTTCCTAACTGAATTTCTAAAATTTGCTGTCTCGTTTTATCAATAGGTGACTGCACATTAAACCAGGGTGGAATTTTTAAGCCATATTCTTTAAGCACATCTTCTGTTATGTAAATAGTGTTATAAAGTTTTTTAAGGATTTCCAGCTCATTTATTTTTGATAGTAATATAAGACAACTGGTATCTGAAATTATAATTTCAGGCATTTTTTATATCGTGGGATAAATCAGAAGGGGGATAGTTAAATATAGAAACACCATATCTGCCAAGGAGCTCGGAAAATGTTTTAACCGAAAGACCGGCAAGTTCCGCAGCTTGACCCAGGGAAAGCTTTCCTTGCTCATAAAGTTTGGATGCAAGCATCATGCTTAATTCTTTATCATCTATGTCTAAGGAATCCGGTATATTTAATGTAAGAGATTTCATCTATAGAAATTAAACATTTTTATATATAGGTGCAATTAATGAAAATGTACTTTAGTTATTCTCGCATTGCTTTTTTATGTGCTCTAAAACTCTTGTATGAATTTTATGAACAATATAGTCGCTCCAGAGCGTCCAGTAAAAATCCGGCTTAATTCTGTTCGTGTACCAGGTAGTTCCTTCTAATAATGTATGACCGTTATCTAACTTTGTTAATTTGAACTGGCCTTCTTTAGAAACGAAATATCCATGCAGATGATCTGGATGTATATCGTAAGGGCTAATCTCTTTCATTGCGTCGGGCTGATTTGTAACACTGAATTTTAAAAGATTAGGTTCATTCCAAACAGTAATTGGTTCTACAAAACTTCCGGTAGAAAAATTACAATGTCTTATTGCTCCGACTCCGTTACCGTCAATTTCGGCATTGATCGGGTAAGCTATACCTGTTCTGAACAATAACTCAGTAGGTTCATCTAACTTCGGAAAAATAACTACGTTCTTCCAGACTTTTTCGGGAGAGGAGTTTATTTCAACAGAAGTTGTAACCGAAAAGACATCTTCATTATTAATCAATCTGCTCTCAAGGCTCATAAGCAACGGAATAATGATAATCAGAATCGTTATAATCTGAGGTTTCCTCTTTAAAAATTTAGAATTTGCAATTATATATCCAATCCATGTTCCCATAAGGACTGCAACGGCTGCGAAAGGAAAAGCCATCACGGCACAAATGATTCCTTCAATAGCAAACACAACAATACCGGCTAAAAATATTAACAGTGAAAAAATGGAAGTGCGGAATGACTCCCAGTATTCAGTATCGCTGTTATAGGATATAAGAAAAGATGACAGAGCTCCAATTCCGGTAGGTACTATTGCAAATAACACGACTCCATACTCTCTGAATAAATAAAAAGCAGCAAAACAAAACAGCCAGCCGATTGCTGCGGGAAGAAGAATGGCAAGAAGTTTCTTCGAAGTGAATACATTCATAATAAAAACTAAATAATATTTATTGATAAAGCAAATTAAAATTGATAACTTAATAAGATTATGTCCAAATTTTTTAATTAATTAAATTCATGAGCACTAAATCCGAGTGCAATATATTGGCGGATACTTTTGAATCTGTCCGCGCCCTCTCAAAATCATTCATTTCAAAAATTGAGGAAAAAGATATTCACGAAAACATTGTTGTGAACGGGAAGGAACTGAACTCTCCATACTGGATTGTAGCTCATCTTATATGGGCAGAAAGTTTTTTGCTTGGTAATGCTATTGGAAATCCAATGAATAAATATGAGTGGCTGAATGAATACGGATTCGGAATGAATCCTAAGAAAATAAAATCTAAACCTGAATACAGTGAAGTGCTAAGAGTTTTAGATGAAACTCACGAAGAAGCGATGAAGTATCTGAGAAGTTTACCTGATTCTTTTCTGGATGAAGCAAATAAAATGGGAATTAATTTTTCGGGCAAGACAGATAACAGAGTTGTAATTCACCACGCAATAAGGCATGAGCCTATGCATATAGGGCAGCTAACTTGGTTCATGAAATCAAAAGGAATGCAAACAGTTTAAAATATAATAATGGATTTTTTAGATTCGAAAATACAGGACTACGCCGATAAATACACATCACCTGAAAACGATGTATTGCGCGAGCTTAATGAAGAAACACATGCAAACGTTGCCTCGCCAAATATGCTCAGCGGACATATTCAGGGAAGAATACTTGCAATGATAAGCAAGATGATAAAGCCGAAGTATATTCTTGAGATCGGAACATACACAGGTTACTCTGCCATTTGTCTGTGTGAGGGACTTGAGTTCGGCGGTAAGCTTTATACTATTGATATCAACAGCGAGATGGAAGCTATCAATAAAAAATATTTTGATAAAGCAGGTGTTGCAGGCAAGATAAAAAAGCTAACGGGAAATGCGCTTGAGCTGATTCCAAAGATTGACCATAAATTTGATCTCGTTTTTATAGATGCCGATAAAACGAACTATGCAAATTATTATGATATGGTTTTTGATAAAATTAATGCGGGAGGAATAATCCTTGCAGATAACGTACTATGGAGCGGTAAAATTTTGCTCGATGAAAAAGAAATGGATGACGATACAAAAGCGCTAAGCAAGTTCAATGAAAAAATAATGAATGACAACAGAGTTGAAAATATTCTATTACCTGTGAGAGACGGGCTTATGGTTATCCGTAAGAAGTAAAAAACAAAATAAAAACAGTAAAACTAAAATGATAAAGAAACTTTTAACTTTTTTAATAATATTACTCGCAGTAAAGTTTTCCTATGCGCAGAGTGATACAGTTACAACTGCATCAGGATTAAAATATATTGTAGTCAGTGCAACGGGAGATAAACCTACAGTTGCGGGAATGGTTGCCATTGTTCACTACGACGGATACTTGCTTGACGGAAAGAAGTTTGACTCTTCACGCGATAGAAATGAACCGCTGGAATTTGTTCTCGGAGAAGGTCAGGTAATCAAGGGCTGGGATGAAGGTATTGCTCTAATGAAAATCGGAGATAAATACAG
Source organism: Bacteroidota bacterium (assembly GCA_018266835.1). Classification (NCBI taxonomy): domain Bacteria; kingdom Pseudomonadati; phylum Bacteroidota; species Bacteroidota bacterium. Next base: position 1,434,177 of record JAFDZP010000002.1, read on the forward strand.
ATTCATTATCCCTCCAAATCTTGCCTATGGTACTAAAGGTTCAGGTAATGTTATACCACCGAATTCAACTTTGATTTTTGATGTTGAAGTACTCGGAATAGATAAGGCAAGAAAATCCATCGGCGATGAAATGCTTGGAATAACTTTTGAAAAAAATGTTGACGAAGCTATTAAAAGATACTATGAAGCGAAAGAAAAATCATTTGATGATTATAATTTTAAGGAAGGACAGTTAAATGTGCTTGGATACGACCTTCTGCAGGGCAAAAGAACTAAAGATGCCATAAAAGTTTTAGAATTAAATGTTAAGATGTTTCCTAAATCTTCCAATGTATATGATTCACTTGGAGAGGCATATATGCTGGACGGCAATAAGGAGCTTGCAATAAAGAACTACAAAAAATCACTCGAACTTAATCCCGGAAACGAGAACGCCAAAAACATGCTTAAAGAGCTTGAAGCAAAATAAATGATACGAAAGAATGTCCAATAAAGAAATTATATATACAGGTATCGCAGCATCGCCCGGAATTTCCATAGGGCACGCTTACGTTTACACCCGTAATCAGATAAAAATTAACTCAGGAAATATTGCCGACGGAGACGTTGAGAAGGAGCTTGATGAGTTTAAGAAAGCGATAGATTTTTCGGTAAAGGAACTGAATAAAATTTATGCAATCTCCAAAGAAAGAATCGGAGAGAAGAAGTCGCAGATATTTGATGCACAGCTTGAAATCCTTAACGACAAATATTTTCTTGAAGGAGTTGTAAAACGAATCATAGGAGAAAAGAGAACAGCAGGTTATATTTTTGACGATGAGATATCGAAGCTCGGTAAAATTTTACTAGCTGCCGAAGATGAATATATGAAGGAAAGATTTTCCGATATAAACGACGTGAAGAACAGAGTTATCCGCAATATGAAACGCGAGAAGCTTGTATCAAAAGTTGAAGAGAACTCAATTATAGTTGCTCACGAGCTTACGCCTGCCGATACAATTTTATTCAGCAAAAGAAAAGTCCAGGGTTACATTACCGATGTGGGCGGCATTACTTCGCACGCTGCAATTATTTCCCGCGCGCTGAGAGTCCCTGCAGTTGTGGGTATGAAAAATATTTCCCACGCAGTAACTACCGGCGAGCTTATTATAATTGACGGTTACGACGGAGTTGTAATCCGTCACCCGAAAAATGATACAATTGAAAACTATGTTACAAAACTTGCTGAGTACAAAGAGTACGAACGAAAACTTTTTGAAGTAATCGATTTGCCATCGGAAACACTTGACGGCAAGAAAATTGAAGTAACTGCAAACATTGAGTTCGATGAAGAAATTGATTTCGTTACTACCTACGCGCATTGCGGAATAGGTCTTTACCGAACCGAGCATTTATTTATTGAGAAGGGCGACTTCCCCTCTGAAAAAGAGCAGATTGAAGAGTACACTCACATTGCAAATGTAACGCATCCTAACTCTGTCACAATAAGAACATATGATATCGGCGGTGATAAACTCTTACCTACATCCCACAAGGAAGCAAATCCATTTCTTGGATGGCGAGGAATCAGAATCTGTTTAGACAGAGTTGAAATTTTTAAAGAACAGCTTCGCGCAATTCTTGTTGCATCTGCAAAGAAGAATGTTAAGATCATGTTCCCGATGATTTCATCCATTCCGGAAATCCGTGAAGCAAGAAAGATCTTAAAAGAAGTAAAGAAAGAACTAAGCGAGCAGAAGATTCCTTATGATAAAAATATACCTGTCGGTATGATGATTGAAGTTCCCTCTGCAGTTTTCCTTGCAGAGGAGTTTGCTAAGGAAGTTGATTTCTTCAGCATAGGCACAAACGACTTAGTCCAGTACATACTTGCAGTGGATAGAGGCAACGAGCTTATCTCGGATTTATTCAAAGAGTTTCATCCGGCAGTGCTTAGAGCAATAAGCAAGATTGTAACGGCTGCACACAAGAATGATATTACAGTAAGTGTATGCGGCGAGATGGCATCTAATCCGCTTGCATCGGCAGTGCTTATCGGGCTGGGAGTAGATGAGCTTTCAGTTACACCAAATGTTTTCCCCAAGATAAAACAGATCATCCGCACAATTAATCACAAGGAAATAAAGGCATTCTCCAAAGAGCTCATTACGCTATCCAGCGAGCAGGAAATAAAAATGAAGCTGAACCTTTTCTATAAAGAAAAGATAGGAATTTAAAGTATTTTGTTTAAAAGAATTTAATTTTCATTGTATTAAATTCTGTAAAAACATACTGCGAAACTTTCGCCCCCTCGTAAGTTTATTGCTAAGCTATTGTTTTATTATTTATTGTGTTTTCCCTGGCTTTATGGGTTTTTGAAGTATTGTAAAGAACTTTTGTAATTTAATAATCTAAAAATTTAATTTATATACTTCACACCTCATTACTGCTAATAGTGAAATATTTTTTGAAATGGCATTGACACAAGGCTGAAAAAAATATGAACTGATATGTAATATTTTTCTGCGCAAAAATTACTTTTGCTAAAGCCATCATTTAGCGGTACTGCTTTTCCATAGCTTAAAAGTTATCAATTATCAAATCCCGCTTTAGCGGGACCGTGACAATTAAAACAATAGATGTTATTTAATTTATAAATCATGCAAACAATATTAGGCGGTAACGGAACAATCGGCAGTGTTCTTGCAAAAGAGCTTACTGCTTACACAGATAAAATAAGGGTTGTCGGGCGCAATCCTAAACCAATAAATGAAACTGATGAAATTTTTACAGCTGATGTGACTGATAAAAATAAATTAACTGAAGCTATAAAAGGCTCTGAAGTTGTTTATCTTCTTGTGGGATTTGAATACAAAACAAAAGCCTGGCAGGAGAAATGGCCGGCCCTTATGCGAAATACTATCGAGGCATGTAAAGAAAATAATTCGCGTTTGGTTTTCTTCGATAACGTTTATATGTACGATAAAAATTTTCTCGGCAATATGACGGAAGAGACCCCGGTAAATCCGCCAAGTGAGAAAGGGAAAGTCCGCGCTGAGATTGCGAAGATGCTTATGGATGAAGCGAAGGGCGGAGGCATTCAGGCGCTTATAGCGCGCTCGGCTGATTTTTACGGTCCCGGAAATGACAGAAGCGTATTAGTCGAAACTGTTGTAAAGTATCTTGCGAAGGGAAAGCGTGCGTTATGGTTCGGCAGCGGGAATAAGAAACATAATTTTACTTACACTCCCGATGCGGCGAAGGCAGTTGCAATGCTGGGCAATACTCCCGATGCATTCAATCAGGTATGGCACATGCCTACGGATAAAAATGCGTTCACGGGAAAAGAATGGATTGAGATATTTGCAAAAGAGATGAACGTGAAGCCGTCGACATCGGTAATTCCGAAGTTTGTGATTTCATTCATGGGATTGTTTGACCCGTTCATGAAGGAGTTCAGCGAAATGGTGTATCAGTATCAGACTGATTATGTTTTCAACAGCGATAAATTTAATAAGCGTTTTAACTTTACTCCGACTGATTATAAAGAGGGCGTGAAGAAGACGGCGGAATGGGTGAAGAATTTACCGAGCAGGAAATAAAATGAAGCAAAGTTATTTTTAGACGGAGAAGATAGGGATATTGGTTTCTATATAATTATTCCTTCTTGTTGAGCTTTGTATAAATAAGAGAATGAAGCCTCTCGCTCTTTAACTCGAGTTTTATTTTTTGCTTCAATATATGCTGTCGAAAGTTCAATTCCAGAATTAACACCTGTAGCAACAAGACCGGTAATTGGTTCATTAAGGAGAATTCCTCCAATACTTGCAACACTAGTCTTTGTACTAATAAGTGATTTTAAAGATTTACTTACCCATTCCATATTGTAATCTTTGTGCAATGCTTTTATATCATTTATGCCTACCTGTATATCTTCTTTAAATTGAATAGCTATTTCCTTTAATTCCGTAACGTTAGTTGTTTTTGAAATAGATTTTTCAAAGTCTAGTAATGTTTTTCTGAAGTGAAGTAGATTATCTTTGCGATTTCTCTTAAAATCAATAATTTTTTCAAAAGGTACGTTCTCCTTTGGCGTTGGTAAAATGTTTGTTAGATTACAACTTATAATTGAAAAACTATTTCCTTCAGAAGCTTTTTTAAAATTTAAACTTTCATATTCAATTCGATCTGTTGCAATAACTGTGTGATTTTTGTCTATAAAAGATAAATATTTCGCTATAAGAGACATATATATCAATCCAGTTTTTTCTTCGAAGGAGTAAAAATTATCATTAAAGTTTTCTATTATTAAATTATTGTCTTTAAGAAAATCAATTAATTCTATAGAAGTTTTGTCTTGATGAATAGGAATAGTTTTAGTTCCTTGTTGTATTCTTTTAATATGACCTTCTTGTAAAAAAAAATTGATTGTTTGAATAAATTCATTCTTGAATTCAATAAATTCAGTATTGTAATCACTCATTTGAATGAGGGTTTCTGGGTTTGTTATTGTAAATTGTTTTTCCTCAATCAAATAATTTATTTCAGGTGATAATTCTTCAAAGACTTTATCGTTATAATCCTTGGGAATAATTGAACTAACTTCATCCCAATATAATAATGCGTTGCGGAGCCAACGAGGATCTGAAATTTTTATGGAGGGATAATAAAGAATTTTTCTATTCATTGTTGTGTGTTATTATAACAAATATACTAATTTTTATTAATATTTTTTAAAAAATTACTTCTTATATTCTCTCCTCTTTTTCCATTTTATTTTTCCTTTTTTTAAACAATCTTTGTATTCCCCAAATTAACTAAACTCATTCTATATATATGCCTGAATGGTTACTAAATTTACTGATAATAATTGCTAAAATTGCAGTCGTGCATGGTGTATTGCTTACATGCGTGGCTTATACGGTTTATCTTGAAAGAAAAGTCTCGGCTTTTATGCAGGATAGAATAGGACCGAACAGAGTAGGACCTTTCGGACTTCTTCAGCCGCTTGTTGACGTTGTGAAGCTTTTGATGAAAGAGGACATTGTGCCTGTGAACGCAAATAAATTCGTTCACTCACTTGCTCCCGTGATTTCTATTTTAGTTGCGCTCTCTACATTCGCAGTTATTCCTTTCGGAGACCATATTACAATAGCAGGAAGAAGCATTCATTTACAGATTGCCGATGTTAACGTCGGAGTTCTCTACTTCCTCGCTCTCGGCTCACTCGGTGTTTACGGAGTTACACTCAGCGGATGGTCATCGAACAGCAAGTACTCGCTTCTCGGCGGACTTCGTTCTTCTGCTCAGATGATCAGCTACGAACTTGCTATGGGACTTGCGATTCTTCCTATAATTTTAATGAACGGTTCGCTTCAGTTAGATACGATTGTTATCAACCAGCACGGATGGCACTGGAACATGATCCTTCAGCCTGTCGGCTTTATAATTTTTATTACATCAGCATTAGCGGAAACAAACAGACATCCGTTCGACTTCGCAGAAGCTGAACAGGAGCTTGTTGCAGGATATCATACAGAATACTCTTCCATGAAGTTTGCGTTGTTCTTTCTTGCAGAGTATGCTAACGTTATAGTAATGTCAGCCATTATTACAACATTGTATTGCGGCGGATGGCAGATTCCTTTCATTCATTCAATGGGACTCTCAGAAACTCTTGTAAGTATATTGCAGGTACTGATGTTCTGCGCCAAGACATTCTTCTGGGTATTCTTCTTTGTATGGATAAGATGGACGATTCCGAGATTCAGATACGACCAGCTTATGAACTTAGGCTGGAAAGTTTTCATTCCATTAGGAATTGTAAACTTAGTTGTAACAGGACTTGTAATACTTTTAATGAAACATTAATACACAAGCAGAGGTTAAAAGAGTTATTTAAAACTAATAACAAAATTGAAAAAGTTAATAGCGGGAATTTTCTTAGTAATAATATTCTGTGCAAACGTAAAAGCGCAGACATATTATGAATTTACATCAAACGACCTTGACGGAAACGAAGTTTCGCTTTCGAAGCTTCTTGAAAAAGGTCCCGTGCTCATCGGTTTTTGGGCGACATGGTGCTCTCCCTGCAAAGAGGAAATGAAAGAAATGCAGAAGATATTTGATAAGTACAAAGCCAAAGGCTTCACTTATCTTGCGTTGAATCAGGACAGCCAGAAATCGTTATCGAAAGTAAAGCCTTACATTGAATCACACGGCTATACTTTTCCGGTTGCATTCGATACCGATAAAAAAATATATGAAGGTTACAGCGGCAGAGATGATATTCCTTATTCAATTTTAATCAATACCGATAAAAAAGTAGTTGCAGTTCATAAAGGATATCTTTCCGGCGACGAAAAGAAAATCGATGAAGAAATACAGGCATTAGTAAAATAATTTTTATATGAAGGCGGACTTTGCTCCGCCTTTTTATTTTGTAGTTAGAAATTCTTTCCTTCCTTGGAAAGCGGGAAAATTCCACAACAGGCGTTACAAAAATTTAGCAAACACAAATCATTTTCTTAATTATTTTTCAATAATGAAAAAAATCTTTTTACTTTTTTTTATTCTTTGCTGTGGTATATCATATTCGCAGATTGAAATCCCCAAGCTTACCGTAGATGCATCACTGAACAATTTGCTGCGATATGGAAACGGCTACGAATACACAGGGCTAAATAAAAACTCTAAGGAATATTTTGAAAATCTCACTGACGGCAGAATAAACATTAACAATATTATTCTCGGCTTCAGATATGAAATAAGCGACCCGATAGAATACGGAAGAAATTTCAAGGGCTTTAGAAAAAGATTTGCCGAATATAATCATGATATCGGAATCTCAATCCGCGCCGGTGATTACTGGGATATAGTTTCACGCGGTATGACTATGAATATCTTCGAGGACAGAACACTCGGCTACGATACAGGCATTGACGGAATAAGAGCTTCGTTTAAACACAACTTCGGAAAGTTCAAGCTGAAGACACAGTTCCTCGGCGGTGATATGGAGTACAGCGATTATCTGAACCCGACAAGAATTGAAACATACAAAGTAAGAGATGCAAATATTGAAGTTTCTCCATGGAAAAATGTAACAATTGGAACCAATTATGTTTTTGCAAAAGGCAGAATTCCGGGAGCGCTTGATACTACAAATATAAAAGCGGAACTACCTGAAGTTTATCTCGGTTTTAGCTTTAAAGATTTTAATTTTTATTCATCTTACGCTCATAAAAACGTAATGTCAGAGCCGAATAATTCACCTAACTACAGAGGGTTTTCATCGCAGGGCGATGGACTTTACTCATCGTTGTCTTATTCAAAATCAGGACTTGGTATTACGCTCGATTACAAAAACTACAGATTTGATTTAACAGGTCCCGATAACAGAGGAACAGACAGACCAACGAAATTATTACCGTTCCAGAATCCACCGACTGCGCAGAAAGAACATACATCGACTTTGATTTCAAGAAATCCGCACGTAACAAATTTCAACGATGAAGTGGGCGGACAGCTTGATATTATTTATGTAGGCTCGGAAAAATTCTTTATGAATGTCAATCTCGGCGTTGCATCAGAACACTATAAATACGCCGATGTAGATACGACTGCAGTAATTAATTATCAGAGAGTTGCGCGTGATAATAATTTTATTCCGAATATCACAGATGATGCCTTCAATCCTTTCTGGGAATATTTTGTAGAAGCTGAATATTATGCAACGGAAAAACTTTATACAAAGCTTGCTTTTTCAAGACAGAGCAATGTAGTTTATAATCAGATAAATCCAAATTCATCGGAAAAGATTTTGACATCTACAATTCCGCTTGAAGTAAGATATGAACTGAATGACAACTATGCATTGAAATTCAATTTTGAGCAGCAATGGGAATACAACTCAATAAGAACAGGTGAGAAGAATTTTATGAATGAATATGTATCCGTCAATCTTACAAAATCACCTTTTCTTGGCATAACTGTCAGTGGTGAGTTTACCAATGATAAAGAAGAGCCGACAGGAAAAAGCAGCTGGTTCCTCGGCGAAGTTATTTATAAGCTAAATCAGAAAAACCAGATTACGTTTTCTTACGGAAGTGAAAGAGGCGGACTGAAATGCACAAACGGTATCTGCCGTTATGTAAATCCCTTCGAAGGTTTCAGATTTGCATTACAAACAAGTTTCTAAATAAAATAAGGCATTCCCAAACAGTTCGCCTCGGCGAATTGGGAATGAGAACATAAAATTTTATCTCATAGGAGAATTTAATATGAAGTTCAAATTTTTATTGCCGCTTGCTTTATTGGGACTCTCGGTGTTCTTATATTCATGCGAGTCCAACGATGCGCCTGTTACATACTCAAGCTTTACAGGCAGCACCAATAAAGTACTGGTAGAGCTCTTTACAAATACAAGCTGCGTTCCTTGCGTTGCCGCAAACACATATCTTGACGGCATCACCGATACGAATATTGTTATTATAAGAACGCACACAACATTGTATCCGAACGACCCGTTCTATCTATATAACCCGACAGATAACGGAGCAAGGCAGACATACTATAATGCAGCTAATGCAAATCCTCAGGCGTTTTTATTCGGAACGTATATGGGAATCTTCAATGCAAACAACTGGACAAACCAGCTGAACGCAAAGTTGAACTCATCAAGAAATATGGGTGTGACCATTAACAGAACATACGATTCCACTTCACGCACAGGAAATTTAAACATCTCAATAAATCAGACATCCGGCAGTTCAGTCGGAGACCTTGTTTATTTTATTGCTATCACTGAAAACGATTTACACTATAACGCACCAAACGGAGAGACAGTATTTGAACAGGTACTAAGAGATATGCTTACAGGGCCGAACGGAGATGCTTTAACAATTTCTTCAGGGCAGACTGTAAACCTTTCGAAGAGCTTTACACTTCCTTCTGAAATAAATGACAGAAATGCTTCAGTTGTAGTTTATACTCAGTCGATATCAACTAAAGAAGTTTTCGGCGTACAAAGAGTGAAGATAAGATAAGTTTTTATTTTGATTTTGAATTTTAAAAAATAGAGATATATTGTTCAATATATCTCTATTTTTGTTTAAACCCCTATGAAATACATAGAAGAACAAAGAAAAAAAGCAATAAGAATCCGTGATGAATTTTTCAGAGATCCCGGACAAGGTTCTTATAAAAACAGTGACCGGGAATTCGTTCTGAAAAATCCTTTGCTGAATATATGGGATGGAATAAGAGAAGATGTTCTGCATTATTTCGGGAAAAATGAGATTCAGTTTTGGGATGCAGGAAAAATACCAACGGGACATTTATTGTCATCTCAGATTGCATGTATTAACCACCTGTATTTTTTAAGACAAAGAAAAGATGCTGCCACTGCTGTTTTAAAAGGAATAGACCCTGACATAAAAACGGCAATGGAATTGGAAAACGGATTTGTTGAGTTTGAAGTTATTGGAAAAAAAAATTATCTCGGAGAAATTAGCCATAGACGCGGCGCTAATTCAACTTCAGTTGATGCGGTTATGCTTGCAGAAATGAATGACAACTCAAGGAAGTTAGTTTTTATAGAATGGAAATATGTTGAGAGTTATGGAAAGGAAAGCAAAGCTGCCGGTGAAAGCGGAAAAACAAGACAGAGAATTTATAATTCATTTCTGGATTTTAACAATCATAATTGTCTGTTTAAGTTATGTTCAATTGATGGTCTTTTTACTGAACCTTACTATCAATTGATGAGACAGACTGTGCTTGCTCAGAAAATGGTTGATGCAAAAGAGTATGGTGTTTCTGATTATATTCACCTTCATATAATTCCTAAAGGTAATAAAGAATTGAAAGATGTAAATACTGCCGTGAACAGATTAACCGGCACTACACTTGAAAACACCTGGAAGAATATTTTAAAAGCACCGGATAAGTATATAGTTGTTGACCCGAAGGATTTTTTAACACCCGCAAAAAATTGTCCCGATACACTCGCTATTTTTACCTATTTGCAGAAAAGATACTGGTGATAACTATTGAAAGATTATATTTAAGATAGAAAATTCACTTTATTCTGCGTACCAAACCTTTTATAATTCAAAGCAGTAAAGATAACCACTCTTTACTGCTTTTGTTTTTTCACAGAAAATTAATTCGTTAGAATTAATACCTTTCTCAGTCTACAACAATCACAAATTAATTACATAAACCATAAATTATATTGGTTAACTATTTTGTTTTTAGTTTGTCATACTAAAGTATACCTTTCTCGGTAAAAACATATGTAATTAAAATAAATGAATAGAAAAAAATTAATAACTATAATTATAATTGTAGTTGTACTTGCCGCAGGAGTAACGGAATACTTTTTTTATAAAGGTAAACAGGATACAAAAATTGACTGGGTAACTGCCCGCGTTGAGAAAGGTGATGTGCAGATTCTGGTAACGGCAACGGGAACTGTAAACGCAGTTCAGACTGTGCTTATCGGTACTCAGGTTTCAGGTGTAATTTCAAAGATAAACGTTGACTTCAACAGTGTTGTAAAAAAAGGTCAGGTGCTTGCAGTGCTTGATACAAGAAATCTTCAGGTTGCATTAGACCAGTCAAGAGCAAATCTCACAAAGGTTCAGGCTCAGCTGGAACAGGCAAAATCTGAAATGGACAGGAATAAAATTTTAGTTGATAAAGGACTGGTTACACCAAGTGATTATGATTTACTTACAGCAAATTACAAGGTCGCACAGACAACAGTTGCAAGCGCGCAGGGCGATGTATCGAAAGCCGAAACAAATCTTGAGCTTGCTACAATAAAATCTCCTATAGACGGAGTTGTAATTTCAAGAGCAGTAGATGTAGGTCAGACAGTTGCTGCAAGTCTTTCTACACCTACTTTATTTACCGTTGCTAATGATTTAAGGAAAATGCAGCTGCAGGCTAATGTTGATGAAGCTGATATAGGACAGATAGAAACAGGACAGTCAGTATTTTTTAAAGTTGATGCTTACCCCGATGTAACATTTACGGGAGTTGTTCAGCAGCTCCGCATGTCGCCTATTACAGTAAATAATGTTGTAAGTTATGCAGTTATGATTGACGCTCCCAACGATGAATTAAAACTCCTACCCGGAATGAACGCAGATATTTCCATTATTACAAAGGAAGCAAAGAATGTTATAAAGATTCCTATGGCAGCTTTAAATTTTTCTCCGCCGAAATTACCGAATGTAATGGATAGTGTTACAGTGTTGAAATTAAAAGACAGTCTTGCAACATGGAATAAATCGTTAGTGTTTGTTTTGAACGAAGGAAACATTTCTCCTGTGTTTATAAAAACCGGTTTATCTGACGGAATAAAAATAGAAGTTACTGAGGGAGACCTTGCTCCTAAGTCACTCGTTGTAACAGGGGTGAAACAAAACGGAGTGACAACGAATGCGCAGACAAAAGGACTTATAACTACTCCGCAAAGACAGGGCGGTCAAAGACCTCCGCGTTAATTATTTGAAACATGACTGAACAAAAAAACATAAAAACAGAAATACAAAATATAAATGACGAAGCGCCTTTAGATAAATCTGATAAGAGGCAGCCGGTAATTTCAGTAAGGCATCTTGTTAAGATATATAAAGTAGGCAGTGAAACACTTGCTGCGCTTAACGATGTATCTATGGATGTTTACCAGGGAGATTATATTGCAGTGATGGGAACAAGCGGCTCCGGCAAATCTACCTTTATGAATATTGTCGGAATGCTTGATGTTCCTACTCGCGGCGAATATTTATTTAACGGCGAATCAGTCGGCAATAAAAATAAAGTTGAGCGCGCGCATCTGCGCAGAGACAATCTGGGATTTGTATTTCAGTCATTCAATCTTTTATCAAGAACTTCTGCCTATGATAATGTGGAGCTTCCTTTGATATACAGCAATATAGGCGCATCTGAAAGAAAAGAAAAAGTTGAGAAGGCTTTGATAAGCGTAGGGTTGAAAGAAAAAATGAAGAACACTCCGAATATGCTTTCAGGCGGTCAGCAGCAGAGAGTTGCGATTGCAAGGGCGATTGTAAATAATCCTAAAATGATCTTAGCTGATGAGCCCACAGGAAATCTTGACACAAGAACAAGTATGGAAATTATTCAGATATTTCAGGAGTTAAACGATAAGGGAATTACAGTCGTGATGGTAACACACGAAGATGATATTGCATCAACTGCGAAGAGGAAAGTTATTTTCAAAGACGGCAAGATGAGAAGCAGTGAAGAAGTTAAGGAGAGACTGATTGCTTCGGAGCAATTAAAAATAATCCCGAAGCCGGAAGAACTGTTCGTTTAAAAATTTTAGAAATTATTTTAAGTTGATATGAATATTTCAAGCAGCGCAAAAATTGCATTCAAGGCGCTGGGAAAAAATAAATTCCGATCCTTTCTTACGATGCTCGGCATAATTATCGGAGTTGTATCGGTAATTGTTATGCAGGCAATAGGAAAAGGTTCAAGCGCCGATGTAAATGCGCGTATAAGTTCACTTGGTACAAATCTTATTACCATTAGTCCTATCTCGGCAAGAAGCGGCGGAGTAAATCTCGATGCCGGTTCTGCAGTTTCATTAAAGAAAGAAGATGCAGATTATTTATTGAAGGAAGTCCCGACTATCGATGCAGTCTCGCCATTGGTGCGGACATCGGCGCAGATGAAATACGGAAATAAAAACTGGCGGAGCACAATTAACGGAGTTTATCCCGGGTATTTTACAATCCGCGTTTTGGAAATAAAAGACGGTACGATTTTTACTAAGGAAGATGAAAAAAAATTAAATAAGGTTTGTGTAATTGGAAAAACAGTGCAGGATAATTTATTTGGTCCCGGTGTTGACCCTATAGGAAAAACCATTCGCGTTGGTACAATTCCTTATCTTGTGATAGGAACAATTGTGAGCAAGGGAACAAGCGGCGGGGGACAGGACCAGGATGACATAGTACTTGCTCCGTACTCAACGGTGCAGAACAGAATGCTCGGCAGCGATAACGTAAATCAGATATTTGCTTCGGCAAAAACTGAAGGCGATGTGAACACTGCAGTGAAGCAGATTGAAGAAGCTTTGAGAGTTCAGCATAAGCTGCTGCCCAACCAGGCAAACAATTTTAATATAAGCACACAGCTTCAGATAAGAGAGACTTTGAATACAGTAGTTGATACAATTACTGTTTTGCTTTCAATAGTAGCAGCAATTTCACTGGTTGTCGGCGGTATTGGGATTATGAATATTATGCTTGTCTCCGTTACAGAAAGAACAAGAGAGATAGGAACACGTATGGCAGTCGGTGCAACAGGAATAGATGTGCAGTTTCAGTTATTGCTTGAAGCTATTGTATTGAGTTTAACGGGAGGAGTTACGGGAATTTTGCTGGGACTTCTGACTGCGTTTCTGGTTTCCAAGTTCGGCGGCTACTCAACTATTGTTGCGCCGGAATCTATTATAATTTCTTTTGTTGTAAGTACACTCATAGGAGTTTTCTTCGGATGGTATCCGTCAAGAAAAGCAGCGAACCTGAATCCGATAGATGCGCTAAGGTATGAGTAATAAAATAAATCGTTACGAGGCTTGTGCTTCGTAACGTAACATAAACTTTATATTATCTTTATTTTCAAGATTTATTTTTCAAAAATTTTGATATAAATTCAAATGGAAATAAACCTCTGAAAAAAATTTAGATGCCTCCAAAAAAATCTACTAAGGTTTTCGTTCTCGATACAAACGTAATTCTCCATGATGCAACCAGCATCCAGCAATTTCAGGAACACGATATAGTAATTCCCATAACGGTCATTGAAGAAATAGACCACTTCAAAAAAGGTAATCAGGTTATAAATCTGAATGCGCGTGAGTTTGCGCGCACGCTTGACTCACTTACCGGTGATGCTCTATTTGCAGGCGGAGTTTCACTGGGGAAAAAGATGGGAAAGGTTTCTATCTCGCTTCCGCAGGGATGGAACGACGAAATTAAAAATGTCTTCCGGGAAGATACTCCTGATCATAGAATTTTAAACTCAGCACTTGAGGTAAAGAAAAAGTACGGCGATAAGAGACAGGTGATACTTGTTTCCAAGGATGTGAATCTCAGGATGAAAGCAAAGGCGCTTGGTATTCCCGCCGAAGATTATACAACTGACAGAATTTCTGACCTTGAAGAGCTTTACAGCGGAAAAGAAATTATTGAGGATTATAATGATGACATACTTCAGGAATTGTATTCTCCTCCGTTTGAAATTCCTTTAAAGAAAGCTTTTCCCAAAAAGCAGAAGGATATCATTCCGAACAAATTTTATATTTTAAGAAATTCAGCCCGCTCTATATTAGCATATGTTGACCCCGTCAAAGAAATGCTTTTGAAAGTTGATAAGAATACTGTGTACGGAATAAAGCCGAGGAATGCCGAGCAGACATTTGCAGTTGATGCATTGCTGAACCAGAATATTCCTATCATGTCCATTACAGGCAAAGCCGGAACGGGAAAAACTTTGCTTGCGCTTGCAGCAGCATTACAGATAAGAAAAAATTACAGGCAGATTTATATCGCCCGTCCTATTGTTCCGCTCAGCAATAAAGATATAGGTTATTTACCGGGAGATGTTGAGAGCAAGCTAGCTCCCTACATGCAGCCACTGTGGGATAATCTGAAAATTATTCAGGACCAGTATAAAGAAACTGACCAGGCGCATCAGACTATTAATCAGATGGTGAAAGATGAGAAGCTTGTGATTGAGCCTCTTAGTTATATTCGAGGAAGAAGTTTGCAGAGAATATTTTTTATAGTTGATGAAGCGCAGAACTTAACTCCCCACGAAATAAAAACAATCATCACCCGCGCAGGCGAGGGATGTAAAATTATTTTCACGGGAGATATTTATCAGATTGACCATCCTTATTTAGATACTGAGTCAAACGGATTGACATACCTGATAGATCATTTCAAAAATCAGAAATTATACGCGCATATTAATTTAGTAAAAGGCGAACGTTCAGAGCTTGCCGAACTTGCCAGCAATTTATTGTAAAAATGTAAAAATGTTTGAGATAAAATTATGTAATATAAATGAAGCGGAAGATATTTTTAAAATTTATGATGACTGCAGGAAGGCAATGCAAAGTGCCGGAATTTTCCAGTGGCAGAATGATTATCCAACTTTAGAAACAGTAATACAGGATATAGAGAGTAATAATCTTTATGGATATTATGAAGAAGAAATTGAAGATGGTAAATGCATTGGAGCAATTTCGATTAACACTCATCAGGATGAAGAGTATAAGGGGATTGACTGGAAAGGTCCCGATGAAAATGTGATTGTAATTCACAGGCTTGCTGTAAATCCTGAGTTTCAGGCAAAAGGCATTGCGAGACTCTTAATGGATTTTGCCGAAGACTTGGCAAGAAAAGAAAATTATTCGGCTATTCGGTTAGACTCATATTCTCAAAACAAACGCGCATTAAAATTTTACGAGAACAGAGGATATCAGAAACGCGGCGAGTGTTTTTTCGCCGGAAGAGATAAACCTTTCCATTGTCTGGAATTAATTTTTTAATTCAATCACGTCCAGTTAGTTCTATCCAGACTTCTGTATTGAATAGCTTCCGATATATGTGCTGTAGTAATATTTTCTGCTCCTTCCAGATCTGCAATTGTTCTGCTTACTTTTAAAATTCTGTCATAAGCGCGGGCTGAAAGTCCCAGTTTCATAATTGCAAGCTTCATAAGCTTTTCACAATCTTCATCTATCTGACAAAACTTTTTTATTTCCTTTGAAGTCATGTTTGAGTTTGAATAAAGCCCCGGAATATTTTCAAATCTCTTCAACTGAATTTCTCTCGCCTTAATTACTCGTGCTCTCACATCTTCTGATTTCTCTGCATCTGTCTTGCTCGAAAGCTCATCAAACTTTACGGGATTTACATGTATGTGAATATCAATTCTGTCTAAAATAGGTCCCGATATTTTTGAAAGGAATTTTTGTATCTCATACTCTGAATACATGTCCGTTTCCTTCTGAGTGCCTGCGGGAGTAGGATTCATCGCAGCAACAAGCATAAAATTGCAGGGATACTTTACCGTCATCTTAGAGCGTGAAATTGTTACTTCCCTGTCTTCCAACGGCTGGCGCATAACTTCAAGAACGTTTTTCTTGAACTCGGTCATTTCATCCAGAAATAAAACTCCATTATGAGCGAAAGATATTTCACCCGGCTTTGCATTCTGTCCCCCGCCGACTATTGAAACATCGCTTGCAGTATGATGCGGTGAACGGAAAGGGCGCGTGGAAATTATAGCAGAACCTGAAGGAAGAATTCCAGCTATAGAATGAATCTTAGTTGTCTCAAGAGATTCCTCAAGTGTAAGCGGAGGAAGAATTGTCGGCAGTCTTTTTGCTAGCATCGTTTTACCTGAGCCGGGCAGACCTATCAGAATAATATTATGACCTCCGGCAGCGGCGACCTCCATCGCGCGCTTAACTTCAAGCTGACCTTTTACATCAGCAAAATCTACAGGATATTTCTGATGCTCTTCGAATATTTTCTTAACGTCTATTTTGTAAGTGGTTGGAGCTGACTGTCCGTTTATAAAATCAATTACTCCTCTGATATCTTCGAACGGATACACTTCTATGCCTTCAACTATAGCAGCTTCGGCAGCGTTTTCTATTGGAAGAATTATTCCTTTGTATCCGTTCTTTTTTGCCTCAAGCGCAATGGGAAGTACTCCGTTCACTTTACGGAGCTTGCCGTCGAGCGAAAGCTCACCGAGAAAAATATACTGATTAACAATATCCGGCAGTATCTGGCCAAGCTCACATAAGATTCCTATTGCTATGGGCAGATCAAAACCCGAGCCTTCTTTGCGAACGTCTGCAGGAGCAAGGTTAATAGTATATCTCTTTATAGGAAAAAGGTAGGCGTTATTTTTTATCGCAGCGGCAACGCGCTCTTTGGATTCTTTAACGGCGCTATCGGGCAGACCGACAATTGCGAATGCAAACAGTCCGTTCTCAACGTGCGTTTCTACTCTGACAATATAAGCATCTACGCCGAATGTTGCAGCAGAAAAAACTTCAGTTATCATAGGAGGAAAGTAAGATGATAAAAGTTATTTAATTGGTGTCTTAATTTTGTGACACTCTCGTTCCGATGCTCCAGCGTCGGAATGTACAAACCGATTTTATGATTTAGACCGCCACCTCAGTCCCCCTCCTTCGTAAGGAGGGGGAAGCAATGTTTAAATGAGGGTGGAAAAAATTAATTTTTCTTCTTAAATATTAATGATATCGGAACTCCGCCGAAATCCCAGAAGCTTCTTATTTTTCTCTCAAGAAATTTTTTGTAGTTCGGCTGTACGCCTTTATCATCATTGGTAAAAAATGCAAATACAGGCGGAGCAGTTTTTACCTGAGTAATATAATTTATTTTTATTTCTTTTCCTCTTAAAGAAGCGGGAGGAGATTTCTGAATTTCCGGAAGAAGTTTTTCGTTGAGCTCGCTTGTCTTTATCTCAGTATTTCTCAGTTCATAAATCTTTCTTCCGTCCTCGAGAATTTTATGTATTCGCTGTTTAGTCTTTGCGGAGATAAAAATAAATTTGAGAAAGTCGTAGCTTTGTAAATGCTCTTTTATTTTCTTCTCTATTATCTTCGCAGTGTTGGAATCTTTTTCAATTAAGTCCCACTTGTTAATTACTACAAGCAAGCCCTTCTTATATTTATAAACTTCCTCAATGATAATTGTATCCTGCTTATCAAGCTTAAACGTTGCGAGCTTGTAGTCAGAGGAAGATTCAAGATTTTCAATGATAATACTTACGTCAATAACAAGTATTGCAACATCGCATCTTTGAATTGCTTTATATGTTCTTACTGTAGAATAAAACTCAACGTCCTCGGATATTTTTGTTTTCTTTCTTAGTCCTGCCGTATCAATTAAAACGATATCTTCATTGTGATATTTTACAATTGAGTCGATTGTATCACGCGTTGTTCCGGGAATATCTGTAACAATATTTCTTTCTTCGTTAAGTAAGGCGTTTACAATGGAGGACTTCCCTGCATTAGGTCTTCCGATAACTGCAAATTTAATTCTGTTATCTGTTTCAGTATCATCTTCTTCAATGTCTTTGCAGATTATATCTAGCAGGTCTCCCGAGTTTCTTCCTGAGATTGCAGAGATAGGAAATGGCTCACCGAGCCCGAGCGAATAAAAATCAGCTACAAGATTTTCCTGTTTTATATCATCGATTTTATTGGAAAGTAAAATTATCTGTTTTGTGTTCGCATACTTTCTTAGCATGTTTGCGACTTCTTTATCAAGGGGATGCAAGCCGAGCTTGGAATCAACGACAAATAAAATTTTATCAGCTTCTTCAATTGCCATTTTCACCTGAGCGCGGATTGCCTCTTCAAATTTATCGTCTGAGTGCGGAACGAAGCCGCCCGTATCTATTAAAAAGAATTTTTTGCCTGTCCATTCGCCTTCTCCGTAGTTACGGTCGCGCGTGACTCCGCTGGAGTCGTGAACAATTGCTTCATTGCTGCTTGTTAACCTGTTGAATAGTGTCGACTTCCCTACGTTTGGTCTGCCTACTATAGCTATTATATTTTTCATATCACAAAAGTTACCTTTATTGAACCTAATTTTAAAGATACTTCTTTTATCCATAATTTAATAAGCCAATATATTATTTGCGAAGTGTTTGAAATTTTAATAAAGAATTTATATTTTGAAGTACTACAATAAGACTCCCCGAAAGTGTCTAATAATTAAATTTCATTTCATGAAAAAGTTATATCTTTTCCTGAGTCTGTTTATTATTGTATCAACTTCCAAGGCCGACTGGGTTCATCTAACATCCTTCCCTTCTTCTAATGCAGAGGATATTCTGGAAAAAAACGGAGTTTTATATGCAGGTGCATCGGGAAGCGGAGTTTACGTTTCCTATAATAACGGAGCGAACTGGGTACAGCGAAATAACGGGCTTACTACAACGCGCGCTACTACAATTCAGAGTATGGCGTATTTATCAACAGGATTATTTATTGCAACAACTGACGGAATTTTTAAATCAACGGATGAAGGATTAAACTGGACTGCAAAAAATAACGGTATTCAGATCGGTCCCGGTGCGATTTATTATTTTGCTTATTCAGTTTTTGAAGATGCAGGAGCGCTGTATGCGGGGACTTTTAATGCAATTTACAAATCGACTAATGATGGAGATAACTGGACTCCCGTAACGGCAATAATTGACCATAACGACTTCTGCGCATTCAATAAATACAACAATATGATTCTTGCAGGAACAAGCGGGAATCATACTCCTGTTATTTATTCAACAAATGCAGGAGCTAACTGGGTGAACATGCAGCTGAACGGAGGATTTCCTACCGGAGCATTTTGTATTTACAGTGAGCCCGGAAAAATTTATGTGGGTACTGCATTAGGAATGTATTACTCAACGAATAACGGAGCAAATTTCGTTAACAGGTCAGTCGGTCTGGGTCCAGACCCTTATGTTTTTTCTATAATAAAGTATGGCAACGTACTTTTTTCAGGAACAAATGCGTGGGTATATAAATCAACAAATGAAGGACTTACATGGGATACGGTTACATTCAGCGGACAGACATTTCAGGATGTAAACAAAGTTTTAATTTCCAATAACAGATTATATGCAGCAGCTTATACGGGACTTTGGTACAGAAATTTATCGGAGATTATTACCGGAGTCGAAAATCCGTCAGGTGGAATTCCTGTTGAATATAAATTGCTGCAGAATTATCCGAACCCGTTTAATCCTGTTACAAAAATTGAATATCAGATTCCTAGAGAAAGCCATGTGATGATACGGGTATATGATTTCACAGGAAAAGAAGTGCAGACATTGGTAAATGAAAGCAAAATATCAGGAAGCTATGCAGTTGAGTTTAATGCTTCGCAGCTTTCAAGCGGTGTTTATTTTTATAAATTAGAGGCAGCAGGTTTTAGCTCTACAAAAAAGATGACTATGATAAAGTAAGCACAAGTCAATAAAATAAATTTCTTCCTATTAGTAGTAATAGGAAGTATCCGGTATTAAATTACATTTATTCTTAATATATTAAGATCGGATTATTGTGTAAAATTTTTACACAATAATCCGATTTTTTGGGGGGGAGAAAAAACCCGACCAAAATCCGACTTTTTTTCTTAGTCCCAAACCCCCGTTTGGGACGAAAAGATGTCACCCAAACAGGGGTTTGGGTGACAGGGGAACTCGTAATTGACAATAGGTCGGTATTGTTTTTACAACACTGAATTTCAGGAATCTGTCAAAAACCCGTCAATTCAGAAAAATTTATTTTATGCAGTGATGAATTATTATTGTGAGTTTTGTAATTTAGTATAGTAAAGATTTAGCATAACTCGTAATTCGTAATTTGAAATTCGTAATTGAAAATGGGGAACGATATGAGTCTTTTTTCCGTTTTTTAGGAATAGGAGTTTAATTATATTATTTTATGACAGAGAACACATTAGACGAAATTAAAATTTACGATGAACTAAGGAAGAAATCTTCCAATGTAAGTAATAAGGATGTAAATAAAATTTTACGGACCGAAGATAACGTTAAAAAACGCTCGGATAAGCTGAATAAAAATGTATTCGGTAAGCTTTTAAATCAGTTATCATTATCCTATGAAATGATAAAAGATTACAAAACGAAGAGATATGTTGATATTCCGTGGAGAACAATAGCTCTTATTGTAGGAGCGGTTTTGTACTTTATAAACCCGTTTGATATTATTCCTGATATTTTGCCTGTGATTGGATTTACAGATGATGCGGTAGCTTTTGCTGCTGTATTCCGCTCGGTGCAGGGAGATTTGCTCAGATATTGTGAGTGGAAAGGTTATGACCCTGATAAGTATTTTTAATTTTTATTTTGTATATTTATATATTAGTTCAATAAACGAATTCAATAGAATTCTTAGAAAGAAGTACTGATTGAACAGTTCAATCAAAGTTTTATTTATCGGTGATATAATCGGAGAGCCCGGTTTTAATCACACAGAAACGTTCTTACCCGCTATAAGGGCTAAATACAAGCCCGATTTTGTAATTGCCAACGGTGAAAATATCACTGACGGCATGGGGATAATCGAAAGAGATGCCCTGAAATTACTTAGCCTGAACATAAATGTTTTATCCGGAGGCAACCATACTATGGATAAGATTCAGGCGCATAAGTTCATTAATGATACAAAAAACCTTCTCAGACCGGCTAACTATCCGCGCGGTGTTTATGGCAACGGATACGGAATTTATAAGGTCGGCAATTCAAACCACAAAATTGCAGTAATTAATTTAATGGGCAGAGTCTTTATGAAGGCTATTGAATGTCCGTTTAAAACATTTGACTGGATATATGAAAAAGTTAAAAACGAGACAAACATTATCTTCGTGGATTTCCACGCAGAAGCAACTGCTGAAAAAATGGCGTTCGGATGGCATTGCGATGGACGGGCGTCAGTAGTTGTCGGTACGCATACACACGTACAGACTGCCGATAACAGGGTATTGCCAAACGGCACTGCATATATTACCGATGTCGGGATGACGGGACCATATGAATCGGTTATAGGAATGAAGAAAGAAGCATCGATTAAGCGTTTTATGTTTGCAACTCCGCAAAAGCATGAAGTTGGTCAGAATGACTTACATCTGGCAGCAGTTTTGTGTACCATAGATACAGTGACCGGAAGAGGAATATCAATAGAAAGAATTTTCTATCCCGAATTTTAGGGAACTAAACACAGAAATTATCATTTATAATAAGTAGTATTACATAACTAAACAAACAACATGAAAGCAGCACTAAAACTTTTGTTACCACTTCTCTTTCTCAGCACAGCAATCGGTTCATTACTCTTCACAACCACAGGGTGTAATGACAATACCTTAACCACAGGCGACACGACAACAGTAGCAAACCCAAATGTAAGAGCATTTAAAAATGTACAAGTATATGAAGATTTTGGACCTTCTTCTTATAGCGGTGTTGATTTATACAACGGAACAACAGTTCTTTCACTTGACCCGTCCAGAGATATTGAAATGGCGGATTCTGTAGGACTGTCAGAAAGATATCTGTTAAGAAGCGGAACAGGAGACATATTTCTTGATCATCGCGCAATCGGAAAAGAAACAAGATTTGCTAAGCAATTTGCAAGCAGAAATATGACACAGGCTCAGTTTGACGCTTTGACGACAATAGAAGATACTAATAATAATTTAGATTCTACTGATTTTACAAGCTACTCAACATCTTACTTTGGCACATCATTTACTTCAAGTGATTACAGAGCTTACGGTGTTTTCTTAAAAGAAAGAAGCCAGGGTCTTTCCAGACCGATTTTCGGATTGGTATATTTAAAGTCACTTGAATATGTCACAGTAGGTGGAAACACAAGTCTGAAGCTTACATTTGACGTTAAGTTAAATACTAACGGTCAAAATGATTTCAGAGAAAGAATACCTGCAACAACAACAACTAACTAAGAATTTCAGAATTTTATAATCCCAAAACAAGAACCCCCTTATTTTATAAGGGGGTTTTTTTATTTATATTTTTGAAATAATCTTTAATTAATACTTGAATTTGTCTAAAATAGCTCCTAAATTTATATAGAAATCAAACCTATGAGGAAATCTTTACAGTTTTCAATTGGATTAATAACCATACTTACTTTCTCGGCGATTATTTTTGCTGCAGTATCATTACAATATTTTACTGCAAAAAATAATGCTGAAGGTATTTTAGTCGAATGGAAAACTGTAGATGAATCGGGAACGGTCAAATTTGATCTCGAAAGAAGCGTTAACACACCGGATAATTTTTTGAGTCTCCACGTAAATAATGCTACAGGAAATAATTCGTATTATTCTTATCAGGATAATTCTGTTGAAGCTCATAATCCGACCAGTTCAACAATTTATTACTACAGATTAAAATGCATGGATGCTGCAGGAAATTACACTTACACCAATCACATCACAGTTAGTCACACAGTATCAGGAATAAGAAGTACCTGGGGAAGCATCAAAGCAATTTTCCGGTAACAATTATTATTTCCGGTTTAAACCTATCCAATAAAATTAAATTCTTATGAACAAGCAAGAAATCCCTGTGTTTAAAAATGACCCGGTAATGGTTTTGATATTAGGTATAGTCACATGCGGACTTTACTTTATTTACTGGAACATGAAAGTAGCTGAAGTTTTTAATAAAATCACAAACCGTGAACTTATTTCCACACCCGTTGCAATACTCGGCGGACTTTGTTCACCGGTGCACATGTATTATTATTATTTAGTCGGGCAAGGTCTTGATGAGTTAGGTCAGATGATTGGCAAAGATAATTTAAAAGATAAAGCAGTATTATTAATGGTTCTCGGATTCTTTTTCCCTGCAGTTTCAGCTATGATTATACAAGGACACCTGAATGAACTTTACGACGAGACTCCGAAACAATAAAAAAAAACTCGGCTGGTTATTAACGTACATTACTATAATTGTACTGAGTTTTTTTATATCGCCGTATCTTGATCGCGGAGTAGAGATTTGCTCCATGAAATTATTGACGGGGCTTCCGTGCCCGGGATGCGGACTGACACATTCGTTCTGCGCAATTTCATCGGGGAATTTCGGTGATGCATTTAAATTTCATTTTTTCGGACCGTTCATTTACATAGCAGTTTTAATTTTTATTTTCGTTTTGTTTTCAGAAATATTTTTCGATAAACAATTTCCGAGGCTCAGAAAAATATTTTTTTCAAAAAGTTTTACATATGTGTTCGGTATTATTTTATTTTTGTTTTTTTCATTTAGAATATATAATTTAGTGCTCACAGGCGAATTCACTAAATTACTTCATAACTCAATACTATTAAAAATCTTTCATTAACCTAAAAAATAAAAACCATGCTGAAACCACTATTACTACTTTTACAAAATGATTATGAAACCACAGGAAGCGGTGGTATGATGGGCGCCATTTTTGGCGGTGCTTTAGGAATAGTATACTTTGGAATAATCATATTAATGATTGTTGCCTGGTGGAAAATTTTTGAAAAAGCCGGAAAACCGGGTTGGGCAGCTATTATTCCTATCTATAACATTATTGTACTATGTGAAATCGTAGGACGTCCATCGTGGTGGGTAGTTCTGTTTTTGATTCCATGTGTAAATATTGTTGCGCATGTTATGATCAGCTTAGATCTTGCTAAATCATTTGGTAAAGATGTTGGGTTTGGTGTAGGCTTAATTATTCTCCCCTACATATTCGGTTTGATGCTGGGCTTTGGTTCCGCTACTTATGTAGGACCTGCAGCAGCACAAAAAGCTTAGATATATATTTTTAACATATTTTCAAACGGTTGCATTATATTATATAGTGCAGCCGTTTTTGTTTATATATAAGAAATTAAAAAAATTTTAAAAGATTATAAAAGTTACAAATCATGTTTGATAAATTAGAAAAAGTTGTTGCAAGATATCACGAACTTGCAGACCTGCTTTCAAAACCGGAAGTAACAAATGATACCAATGAGTACAGAAAACTCACAAAAGAGTATGCAGACCTTCAGGAACTTGTTGAAACATTCGCCGAATACAAAAGCACTAAGAAAAGCGTTGAAGAAAACAGGCAGCTTTTCTTAGATACGACCGATGCTGAAATGAAAGAAATGGCAAGAGAAGAACAGGAGCAGCTTGAAAATAAATTAGAAGGAATTGAAGCAAAGCTGAAAGAACTCATCGTTCCTAAAGATCCCGAAGATTCCAAAGATGCTATAATGGAAATCCGCGCAGGCACAGGCGGCGAAGAAGCTGCATTATTTGCTGCTGACCTTTACAGAATGTACACTCGTTACTTTGAAACAAAAGGATATAAAGTTGAAGTAATGGACTTCAGCGAATCATCTACTCCGGGAGGTATAAAAGAAGCGGTGCTAAGCGTAAGCGGAAAAAATATTTACGGCGATCTGAAATATGAAAGCGGTGTGCATAGAGTACAGCGCGTTCCAAAGACGGAAGCAAACGGACGTGTGCATACATCAGCTGCATCAGTAGCTGTTTTGCCTGAGGCTGAGGACTTTGATGTGGAGCTGAATGATAACGATATGAAGATTGATGTATTCCGTTCAGGCGGCGCAGGCGGTCAGAACGTCAACAAAGTTGAAACAGCTATCCGTATTACTCACATCCCCACCGGAATAGTTGTGCAATGTCAGGATGAACGCTCACAGCTTAAGAATAAGCTGAAGGCAATGAAAGTTCTGCGTTCAAGATTATATGAGAGAGAGCTTGAAATAAGAAATGCAGCAGTTTCTGCAAACAGAAAAGGACAGGTGAAGACGGGTGACAGAAGCGAGAAGATACGGACATATAATTTTCCACAGAACAGACTGACAGACCATAGAATAGGATTAACACTTTATAATCTATCCGATATTGTAGAGGGAGATCTGGATGAAGTTATTGATAAATTGAAGACTGCTGACAGGGCAGCTAAGATGGCCGAGGAAGTCGGAATATAATTACTTTAACTGACCATAGAATATATTGGTGTCGTATTCAAATTTTACATTACCGTCTTTTTGGTATTTATCAAAAAGCTCTTTAAGTTCAACTATCATTACTTCATTCTCAGAGGGAACGTAAGAAGAAGATAAAAGTCTTCCTTTAAATCCTTCAAAATCAAAAAGCTGGTAATTGCTTATGTGTTTTGTTTTATATCCTCTCTCGTCAAAAAAAATTTTTATTTTCTCATTAACCTCTTCGTCTTTTTGGGAAACCTTATCGTAATCAGTACCAAATTTTTTGATTAAATTTTCATATTCGGTAAGCAAAGGCGAGTTTTCTGTGTTTCTTTCGTTCCATATCAGTACAACATAGCCGTTATTTTTTATAATACGGGTAAATTCTATTTTACATTTATCGGTATCAAACCAATGAAAAGCCTGCCCGCAAACAATTATATCCATAGAGTCACTCTCAAGCAATGTATCTTCTGCAGTTCCTGCAACACTTAAAAATTTATCATACTTCTCAAGATACTTTTCACCTGCTTCGCGCATTTCTTTGTTAGGTTCTATTCCGTAAACTTTATTTCCGTTTTGCAGGAAAAGTTCAGATGATATTCCTGTGCCGGAGCCGATATCGGCTATAATATTTTGAGGTGTAAGCCCGATCTCATTGGTTAGAAAAGTTATTATTTCCTTTGGGTAATGCGGCCTGTACTTCACATAATTTTCTACACGGTTTGAAAATCTTTTAGTAGAGTCTTCCATTGGTAATTAAATTATATTTTCTCTTAGAAAATGGAATTATTATATTACTAAATATAAATAAAAATTATGAAATTAAAATTAACAATTACTTCTTTATCATTAATTATATTAATAACATTTCTTGCAGGTTATAATGTGATTAACTATAACGAATCCAATACACCTTCAGAAACTTACAGTAAAGTAAAAATTCATATAAGCTCTCCTGAACAGTTGAAAACTCTGGCACAAAATGATATAACTATTGAACACTTCCAGGGAAATTTTTCAGAGGGAATAGATTTAGTTATTAATCAGAATGAAATAACCAGATTAAAATCCATTGGTATTCCGTTCGATGTAACTATTGCAGATATGAATGATTTTTATAAAAATCGTCCTCCTTCCACACAGGAAGAGTTAATGAAAAGTAAGAACATTCAGCAAAGTGATAATGTGACCGGATTCTCCTATGGCAGCATGGGAGGATTTCATACTTATGATGAGCTTGTTCAAAAACTTGATTCACTGCGTCTTCAATATCCTACACTTATAACCGTTAAACAGGATAGAGGAACAACAGCAGGCTCCAGAAAAATATGGTCTGTAAAAATTTCCGATAACGCCGATGTTAATGAATCAGCGACGGAGCCTGCAGTATATTTTGATGCGCTTCATCATGCGCGCGAGCCGATATCCATGGAAGCATTGCTTTATTATATGTACTGGCTTCTTGATAACTATAATACAAATGCTGAGGCGAAATATTTAGTTGATAACAGGGAAATTTATTTTATCCCGATTGTAAATCCTGACGGGTATGCATACAATCAGCAAACAAATCCTAACGGAGGCGGAAGCTGGAGAAAGAACAGAAGAAATAACGGAAGCTGCTTCGGAGTGGACTTAAACAGAAACTATAGTTTAGGCTGGGGATATGATAACAGCGGCTCAAGTCCTGACCCCTGCTCGGATACATACAGAGGACCATCAGCAAATTCAGAACCGGAATCTCAGGCAGTTAAGGGATTAGTAGATGCAGTGCATCCCAAAATTTCCTTTAGCGCACACTCAGTAGCGGGACGATATCTGAATCCGTTCGGATACAGAGACAGCTCGGTTGCCTATGAAATTTATTCGGACTTCAGCAGTGACTTCTCGGCGCAAAACGATTATTTGTACGGAACAGTGTGGCAGATGCTTGATTATCTTTCCAATGGAACGACAAGAGATTATTTACATTCAGTAGGAACATATTGCTGGACTCCCGAAATGGCAGGCAGCGGTTTCTGGCCAACAGTTTCTGAAATTATTCCGTTATGTAATGAAAATTTAGGACCGTTAAAATATCTGACATGGGTAGGAGGTGCATACGCAAAAACACAGAACTTTAAATTATTGGGTAAAGGTTACGTTGAAAAAACGGATACACTTTCACTTGAAGTAAGCATTAACAATAAGGGTTTATCAAAGACTTCTAAGAATGTAGTTGTAAGTGTTACATCACCTTATCCGAACTTAACTGCATTAAATGCATCTGTAAACTATGACAGTATCTCTGCAAGAACGATTAAAAAGAATACATCTAATCCCTTCAAATTTATTGTAGGAAACTCTGCAGCATTGATGGATGAGATAAAACTGATAATAACTGTAAAGCAGGAAAACGTTACGACTACAGTTGATACAGTAAAAGTAAATGTCGGCAAACAATCTGTGCTATTCTCAGATAACGCAGAGAGCGGCACAAGTAACTGGACTTCAGCCGGAACAGGAATTATGTGGGATACATCTTACATTTCTCCTTATGATGGAAATAAATCTTTTGCCGATTCAAGATATGGAAATTCCAGAAATTCATCGAACAATACTTTTACATTAATTAATCCAATTAGCTTAACAGGTACTTTAAATCCAAGAATAGAATTTGCAACGCGATATGCAACTGAAGCAGGATTTGATTATGCACGAATTCAAATCAGTTCAAACAACGGTTCAACATGGACAAGTCTTCCGGGAAGATACACCACAACGGTAGGCGGGCAGCCTTCTTACTCGGGAAATCAATCATGGGTTGTTGACCAGATAAATATTGCGGCTTATGCGGGGCAGTCTGTAAAAATCCGATTCAATTATGTTACAGATGCAGGACAGCCCGGTGACGGATTTTTCTTTGATAATTTTAAAGTGCTGAACTATACTGTAACAACGGGAGTTTCACAAATAGGAACGGAGGTGCCGGATAGATTTTCTCTGAAACAAAATTATCCTAACCCGTTCAATCCTGTAACGAAAATTAATTATGATTTACCTAAAGCAGGTTTTGTAACTTTAAAAGTTTATGATGTCACAGGTAAAGTTGTTGCTAATCTTATCAGGAGTGAACAAAAGGCAGGAAGATATTCAATTGATTTCATTGCAAATGAATTCCCGAGCGGAACTTATTTCTATAAACTTGAAGCGGGTGATTTCAGTGAAGTAAAACGAATGGTTCTAATAAAGTAAATTGTTTTAACTTTTATAAAAAGAAAAGCCTGAAAGATTTTTTCTCTCAGGCTTTTTTTTGTCAAAAATTTTATGAATTTTATTTTGAGTAATAGCTTGCATCCGGAAGAATATCTGCTAAGTCCTTCCATGATACCAATAAATCAGTAGGTCCGTAAACATAAGCAGCAATATCATAGCTGTTGTAATAAAACCTTATTCCTTTTTTCTCGATTGCAAAATTCTTTGAGTAAGTAATTTTATTTTCAAAAAGCCCTGCCTTATCCTGCAGGTTATCTGTAGCGCTTAAACCTTTCATCTTTCGGAAGTCAGTATCAATTACTTTGTTTAGTTTAGATTCAAACCCCGTTCCGAAAATGTCAGTTAGCGAAATCTGCTTTCCTGTCGCCTTATCAAAATTGTAATAAACTAAGTAGGTGTTTGGGTGCGCGCCGCCTGTGTACATTGACTGTGTTACTCTGTAAGACAGAACATTTTTTCTATTAGAATTTATTCTTGCATCGGTTTCAAGATACCAGTTAGCACCGTTAGTAGTTTCTTTAAGTGACTTTTCATACTCGCTTATAAAATTTGATGCAGCTTCTTTGAAGTCGGATGCTTTTCTGTTATCCCAGATGTTAACTGATTTTAAAAGAGAATCCTGAATTGCCTGATTGATTTCACTTCTTGCCTTGCCTGATTTTACTATCTGGTAATCAAGCTCGAAGTATGTGCAGCTTTCGCTGCTTTTCTTGCATCCGTTATAGGATTTATAAACTTTTTTTATTGTACTTGTTTTCTTTTTTGATTTTGTTGTATCAGTGGAAGTCTGTGAGAATGAGCTTCCTGCAAAAACAAAAAATATTGCAAGTACAAAAAATAATTTTAAAATTTTCATTTTATTAAGTTGGGTTAAGTTGAATTGGTTAGATTAATTAATCAAAAATAGTTTTTTTATAGTGAATAAAAAACAAGTTAATTACAGGGGTTTTTAAACTATAAATGTATCTCTGTTTTGAAACCTTTTCTTTTTACATCCGTTAATTTTTGAAAAAAGTAACCCTGATGTCTCTTTGGCTAAAATCTCTCTCAGTAGTTTTATTTGGTGTTTCATTATTCTGTAATGCATTTTCTCAGAATGCTGATTCACTTACAACCTACAAAAATTTTTCTGCTGATGTTGATTTAGAATTAAAAAAAGACTCTTCTGATATTTCAACAAAACCTGTAATAAATACCGAGCAGAAAAAAGATTCTTCGGC
Source organism: Bacteroidota bacterium (assembly GCA_018266835.1). Lineage (NCBI taxonomy): Bacteria > Pseudomonadati > Bacteroidota > Bacteroidota bacterium. The sequence goes on from JAFDZP010000002.1 coordinate 1,464,265, forward strand.
AGTTTTAACTTCATTTGTTCCTAACAAAGGAGAACAGCTTGAAGTTTATCCGTTAAAGATAGAAGATGGTAAAATAAAAGTTGACGGAGTGCTTGATGAGGCACAGTGGAAAAACGCAGTTAAGCTTTCTAATTTCAGTGAAATTTCTCCGGGTGATAACTGCAAGCCGCCGGTCCAGACAGAAGCGTATATAATGTACGATAACGATAATATTTATTTCGGATATATCTGTCACGATGAAGATATGAAAAATCTTCACGTAACATTTGCTGACAGGGACAAAATTTTTCAGGATGACTTTGCAGGATTTTTTATTGATACATATTCAAACAGCAAACAGGCTTATGAGTTTTTAACTAATCCCTACGGAATACAAGGCGACTTACTCTGGTCTAACGGAAATGAAGATGCAAGTTATGACGCAGTGTGGAGCTCAGGTGCAAAAATATATAAAGATAAATGGACATGTGAAATTGCTATACCTTTCAAAAGTATCCGCTTCCCAAACAAAGATATTCAAGACTGGAAATTTCATGTCTACAGAATCCGCCCGCGAAATAACCGTGATGAATATTTCTGGTGCCCTATTTCCAGAGACGACCCGTCTTTGTTTACAAAAGCAGGAACACTTAAAGGTTTAAAAAATATTAAGGGCGGAAAAAACCTTGAAGTACTTCCATATGTTTTAGGCTCTCAGTCAAGAGAGATTTCAGATTTTTCCAATGCAAACTCTCCATATAATAACGGCGACCCGAATATTGATTTAGGCTTAAATGTGAAGTATGGTATAACATCTAACCTTACAACTGACCTTGCAATAAATCCTGATTTCAGTCAGGTAGAATCCGACGCAGGAGTTATAAATATAAATTCCAACTTTGCTTTATTCCTTCCTGAAAAAAGACCATTCTTCCTGGAAGGAAATAATATTTTCAGTACACCTTATGACGTAGTTTACACGCGCTCTATAAATTCTCCGTCGCTTGCAGGAAAGATTACAGGTAAAATAGGAAAGGTAGATGTCGGATATATTGCAGCTTATGACCACAAGACTCCGTTTCTTGTTCCGCTTGATGAAAGCAGTTCGGTATTTTCAACAAGAATTCATTCGCTTTCAAATATACTGCGACTTAAACATGACCTCGCTGATGATTCTTACATAGGTATGATTTTCACAGACAGAGAATATAAGGATACCACAGGAAATTTTTTAAAGTATAATGGTTTTAACCGGGTGCTTGGTGTTGACGGCAAACTAAGATTTCTTGATAAGTATGCGTTCGTCTTCCAGCTTCTTCATTTCAATACGCACGAGCTTAATGACAGTAACTTATATTACGATCCCAACCAAAGATTTGATGAAGGAAAATACACGGCTGGATTTGACGGCGAAAGTTTTTCAGGAACCGGCGGGTATCTGTCATTCAGGAGAAGCGCGCGCCACTGGAATTTCGATTTGAATTACGACTTCATTCCTTCCGCCGCAAGAATGGATAATGGATTTTTATCAAACAATAATTACAAAACGCTTTCAAGCTGGCAGGGATATACAATTTATCCTGAAAGCAAATGGCTTGTAAGATTAGAGCCCTCTCTTTTCGGATATGTAAAACATAACTTTGAGGGAAAGCTCCGCGAAGAGTTTGCGCAGGCTCAGCTTTATATTCAGTTTGCGCAACAAATAAATGCAAACCTTAGTATGTTCCTTGTGAACAATGAGCTCGTAAGCGGAGTTTATAACACTGATGCGTTAAGACCTTCTATAAATATGAACATCAACACGATGCCTAAGTTTACATTCGGATTTTATTATACCAGGGGGAAAGCAATTGTCAGATTCCTTGAGCCTTCCTATGTAGGATATACTCAGCAGCTTCAATTGTGGAATACCTTTAAACCGCTTGAACAGTTAAGCTTTATTACGGATTACTCCTATGCAGAACTTGCAAATAATTCCAATCTCAGCGATAAATTATACGCAGGCTATATTTTAAGGAACAGAATGTCGTACCAGTTTTCCAAGCAATTATTTTTAAGACTTATTACTGAATACAATTCGTTCGGCAACAGCTTCAGAGTTGACCCGCTGCTAAGCTACAAGATAAATCCGTTTACAATATTTTATCTCGGCTCAAGTCATAGCATTGAGGATTTACCGGTTGAAAATAATCCATCACGATTTGTTGAAACAGAAAGACAGATTTTTGTTAAGTTCCAGTATTTGTGGCGAATGTAATTTACAAAGCTCAATTATATTGAAACTTTAATTCAGTATTTTTAATTTTAATTTATAAGCGCTACCATTTCAAGAATTAAATCACTTTGGTGAAATAATTTAATCTCACATTCAATTCTTATTCCCTTTCACAGGGAAACTCTATACACTTTTTAAAAAATTTAATTTTTGAAAATTGTTTTCTTTTTGCTTTTTATAAAAGAGAAAACCGTTTTCTATTCTACCATATGCATATTAAATTAAATAATATTTCGTATTCCTATGCGAATAACGAACCCTTGTTTACATATATAAGTTTTGCAGTCTCTTATAATAAAACAGCTTTGATTGGAGACAACGGAACGGGAAAATCCACTCTGCTAAAAATTATCTCTGGAGAAATAATTCCCAATGAAGGCAGCGTTATAAGCGAAGGCAGTATTGTAATGTTACCGCAGGATTTTTCTATTTATAATAACCAAACTGTTGCGGAAGTTCTTTCTATTAAAGAAAAATTATCTTCACTTGAAAATATCTTAGTGGGAAACTCAACCCAATTTGATTATGAAATATTAAACGAGGAATGGGATTTGCCCGAAAGAATAAAAGATATTTTCTGTGAAGCAAAACTTGAAGAAATAAATCTTGAAAGAAGATTTGATACTTTAAGCGGCGGCGAAAAGTCGCGCCTGCTTTTCGCTTCACTTCTGTTAAACAAGCCTGACTTTGCTTTGCTTGATGAACCGACAAATCATTTAGATACTGATTCAAGAAATATATTATACTCACTTATAAAAAATTATAGACGGGGACTGCTTATAGTCAGCCACGACAGAGAGCTTTTAAATCTTATGGATGAAATTAATGAGCTTTCACCGAAGGGAATGAAAACTTACGGAGGAAATTATGATTTCTATAAAGAACAGAAGCAAATTGAGAGAGAAGCAGCGCTGAACACTTTTGAGGCTTTAAATCAGCAGCATAAAAAATCAATAAAGGAAAAAAATGCAGCGCTCGAAAAGCAGGCAAAGAGAGCTGCAGCGGGAAAGAAAAAAATGAAAACCGGCGGCATTCCAAAAATTGCGAAAAATTATCTGCAGGATAATTCAATGAAAACTCTTACGAGGTTAAAAGATTCTCACTCTGAAAAAATTGAAACAATAAACTCCAAGCTCATCGCTGCAAAAGAAAAACTTGAAAACTCAAACTCATTAATGATTGATTTGAATTCATCTGAAATCCCTTCGCAAAAAATGATACTGGAAGTTAAAGATTTGAATTTTAAATTCGGCGATTCTGAAAATTTTCTCTGGAAGGAAAATATAAACTTCTCTATATCGGGCTCTGAAAGATGGAGCATTGCAGGGATAAACGGCTGCGGTAAATCAGTTCTTTTGCAATTAATATTGGGGAAGTTTCATACTTCAGAAGGAGAAATAAAACTCCACTCCAAAAACACAGTATTTCTTGACCAGAATGTAGAAATACTTGATAGCGAACTCTCCGTTTATGAAAATTTAAAAAATTATTCAGATAAATTTTCTGAGGAAAAAATTCCCGAGCACGAACTAAGAATCCGTCTCGCAAGATTTTTGTTCAGAGGTGAAGATGCTTTTAAAAAGGTAAAAGTGTTAAGCGGAGGGGAGAAAATAAGGGCAGGACTTGCATGTATAATGGCGAGCGGAACCATGCCGGAGCTGCTTATTCTTGATGAGCCATCCAATAATCTGGATTTAAAAAGTCTGGAAGAATTAACCGGAACTTTAAATAGTTATAAGGGAGCTTTATTGGTAGTTTCGCATGATAAACGGTTCTTAAACGAGATACAAATTGAGAAACAACTGGTCATTTCGCGAACTGAAAAACACAAACAGATATTTTATTAAAAGTTAGATTTTTAGGGAACTTTATGCGATTTATGCCTTATAAACACTATCTGTAAACAATTGATATTTGTTGTTAAGATTTATAATTTACCTTTAACTTTAAACACAACACATGAAATCTAAATACTTTCTTCGTATTTTCAATTCTCTGATTTGTCTCGCATTACTATCGTTATCTTTCATGGCAGCTAACTGTAATGACATCCTTAATGCATTGGGCTCGGATGATGTTACGGGCTCCTGGCTATTAACTGACCAATCCGGCTCTCAATATGATATCTGCAATAATGAAACTGTGGTTTTTTCTTCGACTACAGCAACGTTGACTTGTCCCAGCTCAACACCTGTAACAAGGTCATATACTACAGCTAATGGAGTTTTAACATACACGGATACAGGTATAAGTTATAACTATAGTGTTTCAAGCTCAACAGGTTCTACTTTGCTGACAATGACTAACAGCAATCTGCACAGGACCCTGCAATACACTAAGCAGGCTGCTGACAATAAAAGCGCAGGTATGCAGCAAAAAAATGACAAACAAAATTTTACAAATTCATCTGAATTAAAATAATATGAAAAAAATTTTACGGGTTCTCCCTATAATAATTCTTTTAGTATCTGTGGGGGTTTTTACAGGGCTGACGGAATTCAGCAAAGAAAGTAAGACTATAGATACTTTTAGCAATCCTGCAAGAACGGGTACTTTAATTGCTAATAACCAAAACCACATAAACTTTAAAACAGTCAGTTTATTCGGGAGCACGGCAAACAGAAACAGTTCAAATGACTTTGCAAAAAAATCGATATCTTTAATGCTCGATAAAAATGTATTACATAGTCTTCTTGCATCAAATGAAAAATCAATTTCATTCATAATTCCTACAGGCGATGCGCTTCCGTTAGAGCTGCAGCTTGTTGAACAGAAAATCTTTTCAGATGGTATTTCATTCTATGAAAAAAACGGTACAGGTGAAAGAAAAGTTGAAGTTTCGACAGGAAAATCTTATTCAGGGATTATAAAAGGAAAAGAACACTCAATTGCCTCGATAAGTATTTTTAATGATTTCGTAATGGGAGTAATCTGCGATGAGACCGGAAATTATGTGCTTGGCTCAGTAAAAGAAAACAACAGCTATACTGATAACTATATCCTTTATAACGATAATGATTTAAAAGTATTAAATAAATTTAAATGCGGAGTAGAAGGTAACGAAGAAAAATATACACGTCATACTTCAAACAATACAACGGGAGAAACTCCATCCAATTTTGACGGAACACGCGCTCCCGCAAGAATTTATTTTGAAGCGGATTACAGAATGTTTTTAGATAACGGTTCAAACTCAACCACTCTTATTAATTTCATACAGGGAATGTTCGCATCTGTACAGACTATTTATAATAATGAACTTATTCCGCTTCAGATTTCCCAGGTAAAATGGTGGATACAATCAGACCCCTATGCTAATATGACTGATATGCAGACCATTCTGACAACATTCGGTTCTAACTCTCGGGATAATTTTTCCGGAAGCCTTGCACAGCTTTTAACAACAAGAGATGTCGGCGGCGGTATTGCATGGATAAATGTTTTATGCCAGCAATATGTCCAGTCAGAGCAGTTCGGCAGGTTTTCTTTTTGCGCAATTGAAAATGATTATAATAATTACCCAACATACTCATGGACAGTAAATGTTGTAGCTCACGAGCTCGGACATAATTTTGGTTCAATGCATACACAGGCATGCGTATGGCCTATTAATTCTTTTGCTTTAGGTGCAATTGATTCATGTTATCAGTCAGAGGGTGGTTGTTATTCAGGTACTCGACCGAATTATAACGGAACTATAATGAGTTATTGCCATCTTAACGGTGCTATAAGGCTGGCATTAGGTTTTGGTCCTTTGCCGGGAGATACCATAAGGTTAGGGTATGCTCTTGCAAGCTGTCTCAACGGCATTGTGAACTCATCTGAACGCCCGGTAACATTCGGATTAAAACAAAATTTTCCTAATCCGTTTAACCCGACTACAACAATAACTTTTTTAGTTCCTGAAGATGCCATTGTATCTTTGAAGGTTTATGATATTTCCGGAAAAGAAGTGGCAGTGCTTGTTAATAATAGCAGCTATGCAACAGGTTTCCACAATGTAAATTTCAATACATCAATTTATAATCTGCCTTCGGGTCCGTATTTCTACAAAATGACAGCATCACCATTAAGCGGCGGGAATACTTTTACTCAGGTAAAGAAAATGGTTTTAATAAAATAATCTCTCTAAAATTATGAAATTTTCAAAATTTTTCTTTGTGTTTTTTATTGCTCTGGCATTTTTAAGCGGCTGCACTTCATCAGGAAGCTCAGATAATCAGATAGAACTGGGTGATTATGCCTTTACAATGTTCGGAACAGGCGGAACAAAGGTTGCGGAAGGTACAATGACAGTAAAAAACATCACAGTGAAAGATGTAAATTTGCCTTCTATAAGCGGCACATATACTGTAGATAAATGGTACGTCGAAGAATTTCCGGGCAAGTCAACAATGGGCGGAGACTTCTCGGGAAATATGGATTATACAAAAGGTAAAATTTTTGTAAATACAAATCCAAGAATTGCAGATGCAAATGTATTTTTTAATGCAAGCATTTACAGTTCATTTTATCAAGGCGAGTGGAACTACTCAACATTCAGAGGTCCCACAGCAAGAGGTGAACTGATAATTAAAAAGAAATAAATACAATTTCTCCCCCTCCTTTATAAGGAGGGGGCAGGGGGAGGTAAAAGTGGATTTGAAATTTTTGTGACTCCTTTGCTTTAACCCCTTCCTATCCCTCCCCTTAATAAGGGGAGGGGAAACGTGTTGTTTTTAGACAGATTCTGACCAACAACACTGCAACTTGAATTCAATTTTATTATTTTTAAATCACTAAATACAAACAAAGAAGTTTATCACTATTATTTATTAATCTAAAAACAAAAATGGAGAACGAGAAAAAAACATGTGACACCTCCAGGAGGGATTTTTTAAAAAAATCTTTTACGGGAGTTATTCTCGGCACTATGGCTGCAAGCTGCATCAATGTAGATAAGCTTCTGGCTGCTGCCGATACTTACGAAGTTGCCTCAGGCGGAGCGCCAAAGACGTTCAGCTTATCCGATTACCCTGATCTCGGAAGCAAAGGCGGCTATGCAATGGTAACAAGTAAAGTCATAGTTATAAACAAAGGCAATAATAAATTTACTGCGCTGGATATGACATGCACTCACAAAAAACAGCAGGTAGAGTTCGATGGTACTAAATTCACTTGTCCCGGACATGGTTCCGAGTTTGACAAGAGCGGAAAAGTTACCGAAGGACCTGCTACAAAAAATCTTAAAAGCTATAAGGTTGATTACAGTGCCGATAACAATTCCATAACGGTAAATATGTAAACTGATTTCGCACCCGAAACGAAGTCACACCTTTGAAAATATCGAATATATTCCTCGTCCCCGTCCTTTTATTTTAATAAATAACTATTACTATATATGAAAAAACCCTTACTTTTTTTCTTCACATCTGTATTACTATGTTCAGTTTTATTTTCACCTCTTAAAAGTTTTTCTTACCCGCGCTTTGCCGCTTACACAGGCGATAAGTGCGGTGACTGCCACGTCAATCCATCGGGGGCTTCGATGAGAACGGAATGGGGCACTAAGTATGGTCAGCAGAATCTTGAAATGGATATGTTCAAGAAGCTCTCCGCTAAAATGGAATTTTCTCCAAAACTGAGCAAAAGCATCTCAGTGGGCGGCGATGTGAGAATTGCTCACAGCGATAATCAGGTAAAGACTTCAACTGCTGCAAATAAATTTCTTGCAATGGAAGGAAACATTTACATCAATGCAAAGCTTAATGAAAAGCTGAGCGTGTTTGTTTCGTCAGGATTGCAAAGCTCTGAAGCTCCTGTTAAGAATGAATTCTACGGTTTGCTTTCAAACATCAGTCCTGCAAAAATTTATTTTCAGGCAGGGAAATTTTCTCCGTCGTTCGGAATAAGAATTCCTGACCACAGAGCATATCAGAGATTATATTTACTCAATACTCCCTACGATGCAGATGCAGGATTGCTGCTTGGTATTTCTCCGGGAGATTTTAATATGAACGTTGCAGTCTTTAACGGACTCAGCATAGATTTCTTCGATACAGATTTAAATAAAATGTTTGTCGCTTCGGCTGATTATACTTTTCACTTTGCCGAAGATCTGGTTCACGTAAATCTTGGAACATCTTTTTATAATAATCCTTTCAGAAAAGCTGACCAGTTTGGCGATATGATGGATGCAAACCAGAAATCGTTTAACGGATTTACAAAGATCGGTTTGTTCGATAGAGTTGCGATACTTGGTGAAGTTGACTTCATTGAAAATCAGGAGACGAATGTTTTCAAGCGTGGTATGTATAATTTCGGAGAGTTAAGCGTTCGCTTAGTAAGAGGCGTAGAGCTCCGCGGTCAGTACGAAATGCGCGACCCGAACAGAGATGTTGTTGATGATGAGATTAGCAGAATAAGCGCCGGCTTTGCATTGTTCCCAATGCCGGGAATGGAAATGGAAGGCATGTACCGCTTCGTAACCGAAACACCATCAGTTGATAACAACGAGTATCAGATGATGTTTCATTTTTATTTTTGATTTTGCCATAATGTTCCTCCCCTTACCAAGGGGAGGTTAGGTGGGGTTTAACGTATAATTTGTTTTCACATTCAACATTAAACCACCCCTAGCCCCTTCTTGGTAAGGAGGGGAACATGATTACTTTAATCTCTCGTTCCGATGCTCCAGCTTCGGAACGCAAATTTCTATGAAACAATTTTGACCTGATCCCGCTATAGCGGGACCAGGTCTTTTTGTTATACATTGAAATGTTTACGTGATTCTTCCCCCTCCTTTATAAGGAGGAGGATAGGGGGAGGTAAAAAGGAAACCAATCATTGAAAACAACAAAACGGGATCCAATCATAAATAATTTGACCTGTCAGGATTAAAAACCTGACAGGTCTTTTTGTTCACTCCAACTCTACAACATAACTCTTATCCGGCAGGACATCGGGATTATTCTCTTCGTGATTCAGCACATGTGTATTCTGCACAACGTTATCCACCTGCCTTACTTCCTTCACCGTGTACTTCCAGTCGGAGGTTCGTGTTAAATAAAAATCTTTTGTAAGCCGCGCGCCTTCGCGTGCAAGCTCGTTGCTGATTTTTGAAATTATTTTTTTTCCGTTTTTCCAAAACTCTATACGGTATTTTTGTTTTTCCATTTTATAAAATATTATTTATCTTTTCACGGAACATAACCAAGAATTAAAGGTATATCCTATATATGAAACTTAAAACTCTCTTCCTTCTCTTAGCAACATTTTTTATCTCAATAAACTTACACGCTCAGGATAATCCCCCTAAGCCTCTTGATATTTCTTTTCTGAATTTGATCGAAGGCACATGGACGGGCCAATCCGACATGATGGGCGCTAAAATGAATGAAGAAGTTGTTTTCCGTATGGATATGAACAAACAATTTCTCATCATAAACCTATCGGCAGTCTCCGATGATAAAGCGCATACTTATACAGGGCTCGGTGTTTACGGATGTGATGCACAGAACAATGTAACTTCATGGTGGTTTGATGACTGGGGAGTCGCAAGTGTATCCACAGGCACAGGAAAAATTGATGCGATGACTTTAACCCTGCAATCTAAAAATGCTACAGGCACAAGCAGCAGAAGTATGGAGCTGACCGGAGGGAAACTTGTAATGAAATGGACGGCTAACTGGAAGGATGCAAACGGAAAAGACCAGACTATGAGCAGTGAAACGACTTATACGAAGAAGCAATAGTTGCCGGATGTCAGTTGCCGGTTCTCAGTAACAGCTTAGATACCGATAACCGACAACTAGCAACTAGCAACTGACAACTGAGAACTACTTATCATAACTTCTGAAATACTCCAGCAATGCGCGGGCTTCATCCTGTGATAAGTTCTGCAAAGGCATCTGCATTCCGTATTTCTGCATCAGGTCTTCGGCAGTTGCATTACTCTTAGTCATTTCTACAGGATTCAAAATCATATTCATTATATATTCAGGTTTTCTTCTCTTCGTTACTCCCTGCATCAGCGGACCCACTTTGCATTGATTCATCATATGGCACATGCTGCACTTTGCATCAAATATTTCTTTGCCATGAGTCACAAGTCTTTCATCAATTGTACTGCTTAGTTTTAATTCTTTCACGGGACCTACGCCGAGCTCCTGCAGTTTGGAATTTCTTACCGTTAAAAATCCTGCAAGTGATATTATCGATACCGCTGCTATTATTATTAATGTTTTTCTGTTCTTCATTTTAATATATATAGTAAAAATTAATTTCTGATTCCGCTTTCTATTTCAATTGCCTTTGGGAAGAGGATGTTGTTTTCAAGGTGAATATGGATTTTCAAATCCTTGTAAAACTCATCCAGCTCGTTGAACGTTACTCTGAATGTAGTGCATGCATTTTCAGGCGGAGTGAAGTTGTTGGTAATCTGTTTCAGTATCTCAATATCTCCGCCTGCTTCTTCGTGCTCTCTTATCAATACGCTTATGGGTGTTTCTACATTTCCGAAAGGAGGAAACGAAACGCTATTGTATGTTTTATCCATGCTTGAAATATATGGAAACAAAACTCTCTCTTCTTTTTCCATGTGAGATAAAAGCTCTTCCCGGATTTTTCCAAACACTTCTTTTAGCTGAGGCAGATAATCAAACCTGTCTCCGTGAGCGTTAACAACTTTATCTATATGCTGTGATATTACAGGGAAAACTCTTCTTAAATAATCGTGATGATTTACTTTTATGTACTCGCATAAAAATGACATCGGCCAGAAATTGAATTTATCGCTTACGTATTCGTTTTCAACCTTGGCAAGTTCATTAGTGATTTCCTCTGCATTCAGTCCTTTTTCAGTGCAGATGTTTGAAAACAATTTCTTTCCTCCGCAGCAGTAATCAAGATTATATTTTTCAAGGACTCTTATTGCCCTGAAGTTGTTCTTTACAATTTCTCCGAGTGATGTTTCAGGTGTGATGTTCATTTTATTTTATTGTTTGGTTTTCTTTAGTTACAATAAAATTAAATGAATCGGATTTGAGAGGCATTGACTTAAGTCAAAGGGAAAACTATAAGCAGGAATAGTTATGAATCTGTCATATCCTGCTAAGCACATTAGATACAATTCTATCACAGCGGGAGCCGAGAAAACTGAACACTTCATTTTCTTTGTAAACATTGATAAGGTTTTTTCTCAGAATTTCTTTTGCCCTGTTCAGCCGTACTTTCACGTTTCCTTCGGTCAGTTTCAGGCATTCACTTGTTTCAGCAATACTCATTTTTTCAATCTCTCTCATTACAAAAACAGTTCTGTATTTCAGAGGAAGATTATCTATAACTTTCTCAAGCGCTTCCTTAAGCTCGTTGTTGGAGGCTTTCTCTTCGGGATTCATATCCTTAGATATCAGCGAGAGCATTCTGCTCTCATCCTCTCCGGCTGAGCTGTATAAATTTGATTTTTTATTTTTAATATTTCTTGCCATGGATTCGTTAATTACTATTCTTGTAAGCCACGTCGGGAATGCCGAGCGATGTTCAAACTTTTGCAGATTTTCGTATGCCTTTATATATGATGCCTGCAATACATCCTGCACTTCGTCATCATCATTAATAAACGACCTGCCTATTCTGAAGAGCCTCTGATTATACCTGCGCATTATAATTTCATAGGCATTCTTATTGCCGCTTAAAATTTCTTTTATCACTTCCTCATCAGTTATATCTGACGCAGCATTTTTTTGTTTAATGTTTTCCACTTTGTTTTTTGGTCCTCGGCTTTCCATTTTAGATAAGCCAGCGCTTAAAAGGTTACAAAAAAAATTCTGTATCCTTTTTGTGACTTCTTTATCTAACGGAGTAATAAGTAAATAAAGAAAATTAAAGAAAATAAAAATGAACAACACAGAGCAAAAACTCAAACCTGTTTACTCACTGCTTAAAGCAGTTTTTATTATTGTTCCTATAGTCGCAGGGCTGGATAAATTCACAAATATTTTAACTAACTGGGAGATGTATCTAAATCCCATGCTTGCCGGCATTCTGCCCTTCAGCGCAAAAATTTTTATGATGATAGTCGGATTAATTGAAATCACTGCGGGATTTATCGTAATGGCAAAGCCAAAAATCGGTTCAGTTATTGTTTCCGCGTGGCTGGTATGCATTGCGCTCTCACTGCTTGCAGGCGGGCATTTCCTTGATGTTGCAGTAAGGGATTTAGTAATGGCAGTAAGTGCGTTTACTTTGTTTAAGCTTACTTCAATATTGGAAAGCAGCGGGAAATAAAAAGAAGATAGTAAGTAGTGAAATCACTCCGCCATCTTCTTCAGCTTCTCTATATTCTTTATAGTAAAAGATTTTCCGGAGACTTCAACAAGATTTTCATCCTGAAGCTTCTTTAATGTGCGGGATAGTGTTTCGGGAATTGTGCCGAGCAGTGATGCCATATCGTAACGGCTGATATCGACTTCAAAACTTTCTTTGCCGGTCTTTTTGTGTTCGGCTAATAGAAATCCTGCAACACGCTTAACAACATCCTTTAAGGTAAGATTTTCAATCTGAAAATTCAGCTGTCTGTTCTTCTTCGCAAGACTGGCAAGCATCTTCAGACATATACTTATATCGTTTTTAAAAAACTGATAGAGGCGTTCGGCGGGTATATAAAGTATTTCGGTGAAATCTTCCATTACCATTGCATTTGCAGGGTATGTGTATTCCCGGGTATCATCAGTAAATTTTTCAAACATCGGAACTTCTGCGAATGAATTAAAAGGATAAATGAGGTGAAGAATTTGCTCGCGTCCCTCTTTTGAGACCTTATAAATTTTCACTGCGCCTTCCAGAACAACATAGGGTCCGCCATACATTTCAGATTCAAAAAAAATTATATCTCCCTTGCCGAATTTTTTTTTGCTGACGAACGATTTTATTTTTTCGAGGTCGTCATCGTTCATTTCTGTGAAAAGAAATATTTTTTTCAGAACAGAGTTATCAACTGATTTACCCATAGCGGAGCTTCATTATTAGGTTGATGGTTGCGAAGATTGTTCCGATACCGTTAGCAAAGACAAGCGGCATATCGGCGATGATGATTCCGTAAACAAGCCAGAGAATGATTCCTACTTCCATCATTACAATCATTGGCAGCGAAAGGTCTTTTGTGTGCTTGGTTTTTATAGCGCGAAGCCCCTGCGGAAGCAGGGCGAACGTTGTAAAAAATGCGGCTACAAAGCCGAGTATGGTTATGAAGGTATGGTCCAAAAGATTATGAAAAATTTATCTGCTGAAAAAATATTTCCCTATTAGTACTAATAAGCAGCAGAGCATTTACTTTTTAATACAGTATTACTAAGTTTGTGAGCTTTTATCTTTTGATAAAGTTGTAGGAATTGCTGCGTTCATTAAAGTAAAAACGCAAAGTTTGATTAAGAAATTCCAATCTTGATAAAACAATATTATAGGGCGAAACTTACGAGGGGGCGTAAGTTTCGCTATAAGTTAAATCAATACTTTATTGATTAAATAATTTCTTATCTGGTCAATTGGAATTCTGATTTGCTCCATAGAATCCCGTTCACGAATCGTAACAGTGTTGTTCTCCAATGATTCAGTATCAACAGTGATACAGAATGGAGTTCCGTTCTCATCCTGCCTTCTGTAGCGTCTTCCGACTGCACCGGATTCATCATAGAACACATTGAAATTCTTTCGTAACTCAGCTGTTATTTTATGAGCAAGCTCAGGCATTCCGTCGCGATTTACCAATGGAAAAATCGCAGCTTTAATCGGAGCCAGTGCCGGATGCAGATGAAGAACAACTCTTGTTTCCGAGCTCGTCGTTCCGTCAGAGTTTTCTTTCTTCAGTTCCTGCTCTTCGTAGGCATCAACAAGAAAAGCCATAAAGCTTCTTGATGCGCCTGCTGAAGTTTCGATTACATATGGAATAAATCTCTCTTTAGTCTGGTCATCGTAGTACTCCATTTTTTTACCGGAGAATTCTGTATGACGCTTGAGGTCGAAGTCAGTTCTGTTGTGAATGCCTTCAATCTCTCCCCAGCCGAACGGGAATTCATATTCAATATCGGCAGCAGCTTTTGCATAGTGAGCAAGTTTATCGGGAGATAAAAATTTCATCTTCTCTTTTTTCAATCCGTACTTTATGAACCAGTTATAACGAAGTTCTTTCCAGTAATCGAACCATTTTTCATCTTCGCCCGGCTTAACAAAGAACTGCATTTCCATTTGTTCAAACTCGCGTGTGCGGAATAAAAAATTCTTTGTATTAATTTCGTTTCTGAAAGCTTTACCGACCTGGGCAATTCCGAAAGGAAGCTTCTGCCTTGCAGATTCTCTAACGTTAAGGAAGTTAAGGTAAATTCCCTGTGCAGTTTCAGGTCTTATATAAATTGCGTTTGAAGATTCTTCCAGAGGACCGATGAAGGTCTTGAACATCATATTAAAATTTCTTGCTTCGGTAAACTTTCCTTCTGCATGGCACTTGCTGGCTTTTCTTCCTTTATATCCTTTGTTGCCGCATTCAACGTCATCAAGCTGGTCAGCGCGGAAGCGTGCTTTGCATTCTTTGCAGTCAACAAGCGGGTCAGTGAAATTTTCAACGTGACCGGAAGCTTCCCATGTTTTTGGGTGCATAAGGATAGAAGCATCGAGACCTTCGACATCTTCGCGAAGAGTCATTTCTTTCCACCATGCTTCTTTAATATTGCGAAGCAGTTCAACGCCAAGCGGACCGTAATCGTAGCAGCCGTTCAGTCCCCCATAAATTTCCGAAGACTGGAAGACAAATCCTTTTCGTTTAGCCAACGAAACAATTTTCTCCATAACATCGTTTTTGGAATTATTAGCCATATGTATTATAAAATTGAGTTAATTTTAAATTTACCAAAAACGTTGTATATTAAATATGTAAAATTTTAATCTAAATTCTAATTTGATACTAATCTGTTAAACCGTTTAAAATTATATTATACAGAAACTAAGCCGCCGGGTGCACTGGTAAATTTCTTTTCGGAGATGGCTAAATTTGAGGTGAAGGAAAAAAAGAAACTGAATTTCCAGCTGCTGCTGGATTCCACATCTTCGCTGCTTATTATTTATAACGGGAAGACAAAAAAGCTCTCGGCAAAAATTGCCGGGTACAGAGATAAGAAGGTGAACCTGAATCTGCCCGAGAACTCTTATATCTTTCTGTTAAAATTTAAACCGGAGGTTTTCTATCTTTTAACTGAAGGAAAAATTGAAAAATACAAAAATAAACTAACCGGGTTTACGGACATAAAATTTTCAGATCCAGAAATTTATGATAATGAAATTATAAAAATTATTACTGATTACTTTGAACAAAGGTCGTTTAATTTTTCTTTAGTAAAAAATTATGTAATAGAAGCCATTGAGTTAATTAATGAAAGTAATGGTTCAGTAAAGACTGAAGAATTAGCAGTGAAGGCAGCGATAAGCGTAAGGCAGTTTCAAAGAGAGTTTAAAAAAGTCACGGGTTTTTCTCCCAAAGAGTTTTCATCCATAGTAAGAATAAACTCGTTAACGAGTGAGCTAATAAAAGAGAATGTTTCGCTAAGAGATATATTTTTTAATTTTGGATTTTATGACCAGGCGCATTTTAATAAGGAGTTTAAAAAAATTACCGGAGCAAATCCTTCCGTGTTCGAATCCCGCCAGAAGCTTATAAAGTATCTGAATTTATTGAAGTGAGGTTGTGAGATTTATGAAATTCAATTGAAGCTTCCGTTATTCACCTAATAATATAATTTCTTATACCTCCCCCTATCCCCCTCCTTATAAAGGAGGGGAAAGAAATGATATCTTGTCGCATTTTTACAATCAATCTTTCCATGCAGTTTATATCTTTGAATAAAAAAAAAGTTAACACAATGAAAGCTCTATTTATTTTTTTAATGTTAAATTTACCATTGATGGCACAAAACAGCGCATTCGATAAGCTGTATGATTTATACAGCAGCAAGAAATTTTTTAAATTCATCTCTCAGTTTAAAGAAACGGAAAACTCTCTCAATAAAAATGAAAAAGATATTTGTAATGTGTTTTATTATGCTCTGAAAAATAAACCGACAGAGTCCGAAAAATATTTTTTACCTGAGCTTATTGCAAATAAAGAAATTCATGATTCAGTTAAAAAAGATTTGTATTCCACAAGTGTTATAAATAATGTATGGCTGGGGAATTATAAAAAATCTGCCGAGTATTCAGAAATTCTTTTGAAAAACTACGCTGCGTATATAAAGCAAAAGGATAGGGAAGATTACGAAAACTCGCTTATAATCTGGAAAGCTTTGGGAAATCTGGGAAAACAGGAGGCCGTGAAAAAATCTGAGACTAATATTAAAATGAAAAAGGATATAGCGGGATTATATAATCTTCCTGTAGTTTATAATAATGATTCAATCGATTTTGTATTCGATACCGGAGCAAATTTTTCCACAATTACAGAAAGCTATGCTTCTAAACTAGATCTGGTAATAACTGAAGCTAAGATAAAAGTCGGTACGATAACTGAGAAAAAAGTTGATGCATCAATTGCATATTCAAAATCATTTTTTATGGGTAACATGGAAATAAAGAATACCGTATTTCTTGTTGTGCCTGATTCAATTTTATCGTTTGCAGGCGGCGCATACAAAATAAACGGAATACTGGGCTTCCCTGTAATGGAAGCCATGGGAGAGATGATACTTACAAGAGACGGTAACTTTAATGTGCCTCTTGATGTACCTGAATCTGATTTAAACAATCTTGTACTGGATTCATTTAATCCCGTTATTGAAGTTGATTACAAAAATAATCCGATGGCATTTACTTTTGATACAGGTGCAAAGAGTACCCTCTTATACTCTCCTTTTTTAAATGATTATGAAAAGGAAGTAACATCACAATATAAACTCGAGGACATAAAATTTTCGGGGGCTGGAGGTGAGACTAAAGTTTCAGGCTACATAATAAAAGATACAGAGCTCTCAGTAGGGAAAAGCAAAACGAGCATACCTAAACTTGATTTACTCTCAGTTCCTGTAAGAGATAAAGAAGAATTTTTTTATGGAAATCTTGGACAGGATTTTATTTCGAAGTTTGACAAAATGGTTCTGAATTTCAAATATATGTCAATTGATTTTCAGTCTCCCAATCCATAACAATTATCTTACTGAAAATGCATTATTCTGAAAGTTGGGTAGTGCATTAAAAATTGGATTTATTATATCAGTAATTTATCTTACAATTCGTTAAGAACTCATCATAAACCCTTACAGGAGGAAACGCTATGAGAAAGCAATTACTTCTCTCCTTTCTAACGATTCTTTGCTTTACTGCTTCGCAGGTATTTGCAAACGGAGTCGGCGTTGTAAACGCTTCAACCGGAATTTATTTAAAACTTACGGGCACAAAAATAAATACTTCCGTTGAAAGCCAGATCTCTACAACTGTAACTACTCAGACTTTTCAAAATTCATTAGGAGCAGATAAAATCGTCTCCTTTGCTTTTCCTTTGCCCGAAGGCGCAAGCGCGACAGGGTTAAGATGGAAAGTAAACGGCACCTGGTATCAGGCGCCCATTGCTCCCCGACCGCAGGATACGACATTGCCCGGCGGAACAATGAATGTAAATCTGAAAGCCTACCTGGGAAATACACCGATGTTTTTTGGAATTCCGCAGCAGGTAAAAAAAGATTCAACTCTACTTGTAGAACTTACTTATGTTCAGATGCTCGCTTATGATTTCGGAAGTGTTTATTACGATTATCCAAATGATTACCATTTAATACAAACCGCAACAATTGAATCACAGGAACTGACATTTAATCTTACATCACCAAGGACGATTGACAGTATAAGACTTGTAAGCACAAATCCTTTAACTCAGCTTTCAAATAATGGCAATAATGCAGTTGTTATCAGCAATCAGTATAACGCTGCTGCAACTGTAAATTATAAAATAAAATATTCGCTGAACTCAAGTCAGCTCGGGCTTTTTAGCTATTCTACGTTAATTCCAAACAGCCAGCTGCCTGATTCACTCGGAGGATTTTTTACTTTCATAGCAGAACCTAATCCGGGAAGTACATCGAGCATAATTAAAAAAGTATTCACACTGATTGTGGATAGGTCCGGTAGCATGAGCGGCACAAAAATTACTCAGGCAGTAAATGCAGCAAAGTTTATTGTTAATAATCTTAATCCCGGAGATAAGTTTAACATAGTAGATTTTGAAACAAATGTTTACAGCTTCAGAAGCCAGCATGTATTATATACTACTCAAACCCGTGACTCTGCTCTCACCTACGTAAATAATATTACTGCAGGTGGAAGCACAAATATATCGGGAGCATTTTCAACGGCAGTTCCGCAATTTGCCGCAGCAAATGACAGCACTGCTAATATTATAATATTTTTTACAGACGGACAGCCTACAGTGGGAATTACAGAAACAACGGCTTTGCTTAACCATGTTCACACCTTAATTACTTCAACCGAAACAAAAATATTCCTTTATTCTTTTGGAATAGGTACCGATGTAAATCAGCAGCTGCTTACATTGATGTCGTCACAAAACAATGGTTACTCTGAATTTTTATTAGACGGTGAACTGGAATCAAGAATCACGAATTTTTATTTAAGAATAAAAAATCCGGTATTATTAAGCCCGACGATAAGCTTTAACTCAGGCGGAATTACAAATGTTTGCCCGAATCCGTTACCGAATTTATACATCGGACAGCAGATGATAGTATCCGGAAGATATACAACAACAGGACCTGTAACGGTAACTCTTTCCGGCAGAGCATTTAATCAGCCGGTATCATATCAGTATACTTTTAACAGAGTTGATACGGCAGCTACAAGATATCAGTTTTTAACGAAGATATGGGCGAAGCAGAAAATTGATTATCTATTGATTCAATATTATGCTTTAACTCCGGGAACGCCGCAGGCACTTGCCATAAAGCAGCAGATAATAAATATAAGTATTGGTTACGGAGTAATAAGTCCGTTTACAAGTTTTGGTAATCCGACACATGTAAACAATGAGAATGAAAATGTAAATATTGCCGGAACTTATAAGCTGCTAGGAAATTATCCGAATCCGTTCAATCCGACGACTACAATTAAATTTATTGTAAACAAAAATATTACGGGAGTTTATTTCGTAAAAATTTATAATCAGATAGGTCAGCTTGTAGACATTATTCAATTTAATGTTAACGGCAAAGGAATTTACGAAACGAAATGGAATGCTGCAAAATTTTCATCAGGAATTTATTACTACAGAGTTGAACTCGAAGGTGAGGCATTAATAGGTAAGATGGTATTAATGAAGTAAGAAGTAAGAAGTAAGATGTAAGAAATAAATTAGTAGTTACCGGAAATGAAAAATGAAAAGCCGTGGGTTTTCCTCTCACGGCTTTTTTGTTTTATTTTTTTATATAAAAATTATTTAATGCAGTACATATAATTTGTAACGCGAACCATAATGCCGGCATTGCCTCCTGCCATATCGCTCCACTGGTCTCCTGCATTTCCAACGAAGTTATAACCCGCGCTCGCAAGTCTCTGGCGGATTGTGCTTTTGTATTCCTGTGCAGTTGAATTTTTAAATTCCTGCGGTCTTAGTATAAGTGAATCAATTTGCGTGTAACCTGATTTTTTCAGATTTCCGTAAGTATGTGTATAATTGAAATCGTTATTATCCCTTCCGGTAATAAAAAATATCTTGTAACCCCTTTCTACGAGAACATTATAAAGCTCCTGAACAGGTTTAACTGCCGGCGAGCTTTCCGTTGTTAATTGCTTATTATAGAGCTCGGAATTCCATATATAACCTGAAGCTCTGAATACATCAAAATTACTTAATGC
The DNA here is from genome assembly GCA_018266835.1 of Bacteroidota bacterium. Taxonomy (NCBI): domain Bacteria; kingdom Pseudomonadati; phylum Bacteroidota; species Bacteroidota bacterium. The sequence goes on from JAFDZP010000002.1 coordinate 1,484,399, forward strand.
AGTTTCATCCACATCTATAACAAATACATCATTTGGTTTTGCAGCTGTGTTTTTAAAATGTTCAATAACGGGAGCAATGATTCCCCTAAGTTCGGCATCGTATGCGCCTGAAGTGTAGTAAGATGATACAGCTGCTGAGTCATTCACAAAGAAAAAATTCTGCGAAAATGAGCGGTTTGCGACTAAAAACAGCGCTGCTGCAATAAGTATAATTCTGAATTTCATATGGTGATTTTTAATATAAATGAGATGTTAACAATATTATAAATCCTGCATAATAATGCAGTATTTTAATATATATAGATTTTTAACTTAAAAATCCCCCTAATAATCGGTAAATTACAGAATGTCAAAATCTGTTTCATTACATACGCTTGGATGCAAACTGAACTATAGCGAGACCTCAACAATTGCCAAACAATTTGAGGATAAAGGCTACAAAGTTACCGATTACGGAAATCCTTCCGATATTTTTGTGCTGAATACATGCTCAGTAACAGATAACGCCGATAAAGAATGCAGACAGATAATAAGAAGCGTGATAAGAAATAATCCTGATACTTATGTAATTGTAACAGGATGCTATGCGCAGCTTCAGCCCGGAGAAATTGCAAAGATGGAAGGCGTTGATTTAGTGCTCGGCGCAAATGAGAAGTTCAAGCTGTTTGATTACATGGATAATTTTGAAAAAGAGAATGTATCGTGCATAGACGGAATTGAAAATCACTCTAATGCAAAAGTTATAAGAAAAGAAGTTTATGAATTAGATGAGTTTGTTGAAGCGTTTTCTGCCGATACGGATTCAAGAACGAGAGCGTTCTTAAAAATTCAGGACGGATGTAATTATAAGTGTTCGTTTTGTACTATTCCGATGGCAAGAGGAAAATCACGCAGCCAAGATATTACAAAAGTAATTGAGAATGCTAAAAAGATAATAGATAGCGGATATAAAGAAATAATTCTTACCGGAGTAAATACAGGCGATTACGATTTCCAGTTAAAAGTATCTGAGGAAGAAGTTCTTAAATATAAATTGATAGATGTTTTATATGAACTGGATAAACTTGATATAAGCAGGATAAGAATAAGTTCTATTGAGCCGAATCTGCTGACAGATGAGATATTAGATTTGTATGCATCATCAAATAAATTTTGCAATCATTTTCATATTCCTTTGCAAAGCGGTGACTCAGAAATTCTTAAAGCAATGCGAAGAAGGTATAATGCAGACTTCTATGAAAATTTAATTTATAAGATTAACGATAAAATTAAAGACGTAGGTATAGGTGTGGATGTAATTGTCGGTTTCCCGGGTGAAACAGATGCACATTTTGATAACACTTATAAATTTTTAAATTCACTTCCGATAAGTTACCTGCACGTATTCAGTTATTCAGAGAGAAAAGATACGGTCGCAATTGAACTGCCTGATTCAGTCGATGTCAGAAAAAGAAAGTTCAGAAGCCAGGTATTGAGAAATTTATCCAATAAAAAGAAATTTGATTTTTATTCTAAGTACATAGGGACAGAGCAGGAAGTTTTATTTGAAACAGTTAAAGATGCGGGATGGATAGAAGGATATACAAGAAATTATATACGGGTTAAGACTCCGTTTACAGCAGGAGCAGAAAACTCCATAAGCAAAATAAAATTATTAACACCGGACTCTGTAAAACCGGTTGTATGTGAACTGATATAAAATACACTATGAAAATTTATTTAATAAGACACGGGGAAGCAATAGACCACGAAACGAACTCCGTAAAATCCGATGAATACCGTTTCCTTACGATAAAAGGAAGAATGACAACCCGTAAAGTTGCCAAAAACTTAAAAGAAGAACTCGAAGCTGCAGATAAAATTTTTACAAGTCCGCTTACAAGAGCAGTGCAGACTTCGGAAGTAATTGCTACATCCATTAAATATAAACACGATGTTGAGATTGCGAATGAACTCAAAATAGGCTCTTCGATTTCACAGGTAATCGAACTGATAAGGTTAAACGCAGATCTGAATTCTATTGTACTTGTCGGACATGAGCCAATGATGGGAATGTTGGTTGGCGCTCTTTCAAACAAAAAAGATTTTTATAACTTCAAAAAATCGGGAGTATGCCTCATAGATTTTGATGTTAAGAAGGAGCATGGAGTTTACAAATGGTTTTTGAATCCGAAAACTCTTGAGCATTTAAGCTAAGTTGAACGAAACTCTTCTTGAAATAAAAGGAGTTGAATTCTCCTATGAAAAAGACACAAAATTTTTTGAGAAGATTTCTTTTTCAGTAAGCGAAGGTGATGTACTTGCAATAATAGGAAGGAACGGTTCAGGTAAATCGACATTAGTGAAAATCATTTCGAGAATAATAAATAATTATTCAGGAAGTGTAAGCTACGCAGGCAAAGATATAAAGAACTACGAGCATAAAGAGTTTTCAAGAAATATAAGTTATCTGCCGCAGGTTTTCCCTGCTTATGTTAATGAACTGAAAGTGTATGATTTGTTGCTCTTAGGCAGATATGCTTATATAAAATCTTCGCAGCTCTCTTACAGCAATGAAGACGTAATTGTTGTAAATGAAGCTATGGAAGTGTGTGGAGTAACTCAGTATAAAGAGAAGACACTGAAAACACTTTCCGGCGGGGAGAGGCAGAAGATTCTGTTAACGCTATCACTTGTTCAGCTGGATATAGCGCATGATTTAAAAGGGAAAATTTTAATTGTCGATGAGCCGCTGACGCATCTTGATATAAATTATCAGTATGAGACTTTATCGCTGCTGAGAGATTTGAATATAAAAAAAGGTTTGACAGTAATATTTGTAATCCACGATCTGAATCTTGCGTTAAAATATTCTTCAAAGACGCTGCTGATGAATAAAGGAAAGATGGTTGATTTCGGAGATACGCAAAAAATAATTTCACAGGAGAATATCAATAAAAATTTCTTAGTAAGCTCAGAGCTTGTAAACCATAACAACAACACATTTATACATTATAATGACATATAAAAAAATAATAGTAGAAGATTTAGGATTAACGAAGAAAGTTATTCTTAACCGTCCGGAAAAAAGAAATTCTCTGGACGAAGAAATGATTTCTGAGATAACAAATGTTTTCAATGAACTTTCCGATGACAAAAATACTAAGACAATAATTCTTATGGGAGCGGGCGGTAATTTTTGTTCAGGTCTATTCTTAGATTATCTTCAGAAAATTTCCGAGTTTGATATTCTTCAGAACAAGCAGGACTCACAAAAATTCAAAAACATGCTTCTTGCAATCTACTATTGCAAAAAAACAGTTATTGCAATGGTCGAAGGATATGCTCTTGCCGGTGGATGCGGAATAGCAAGCGTCTGCGATTTTATAGTCGCTTCAGATAAAGCAACATTCGGATATACTGAGGTAAAAATCGGATTTATACCTGCAATCGTAATGATTTTTCTTATGAAGAGAGTAACTGAGACTGTTGCAAAAGATTTACTCTTAACGTCACGCTTCATCAATGGAACCGAAGCAAAAGAATTGGGTTTCAGTAATTATGTAGTGCCTTCTGAAGAGTTAGAGAGCTTTACAATGAAACATTGCGTAGCTTTGAATAAATTACCCATGAGCTCACTTGCTTTGACAAAAGAACTGTTTAAGAACGTTCCTTCAATGAGCTTTGAATCTTCACTTGACTATGCAGTCGACCTGAATGCAATAACACGCATGACGGAAGAATGTAAAAATGGTGTTAGTTCTTTTTTAAATAAAAAATAAAAGTTATAAAATATTATGGCTGAAAAAAAATACAACGAACTGCAATATCTTGATAGAAACGAATCACAATATGGTCCGTCACCAAAATGTTATGAGTATCTGAAACATGCGACAATAGATGACTTGTCATGGTACTCACGTGATTTTGCAAAAGGTGTGAAATCAAGCTTATCAAAAAGGATTGCAAACGATTTTAACATTGATGAAAGACAGGTAATTCTTTCCTATGGAAGTGAAGACCTTCTCAAACAAATCATTCACTACTACCTCGATAGAAAGGAAAAAATATTAATTCCTAAAGAAGCATGGTGGTATTATAAAAAAGTTGCTTATGAAGTCGGCGGATTTAATGTTGAGTACCCTATGTTCATAGGGGAAAAGGATGGACTGAAAACATATATGTACGATGTCGACAGAATGATTGAGATATACACTAGAGAACAGCCAAGAATTGTTTTGATTGCATCTCCAAATAATCCTACAGGTAATAGAATTCCAAAAGAGGAACTAAGAAGATTTCTTGATTCGGCACGCGGCGCAATTGTGATGATTGATGAAGCGTACTGGGGATTCGGCTCCACTGAAAATGATTACGTAAAAGAATTTATTGACGATTTTCCGAATCTTGTAATCTGCAGAACGTTCTCAAAATACTATGCGCTTGCAGGAGCAAGAATAGGATTTGCGTTTGCCGGCAAAAATCTTGAAGAGCTTATAAATTTTTCAGTAAGGTATCTGGGTTATAATAAAATGTCAGAAAAACTTGGAGAAATTGCATTAGATGATATGGAATATTATGAAAGAGTTACGAAAATGATGCAGGAAGATAAAGAGTACTTCTACAAAGAGTTCAACAGCATGGAAGGGTTTACTGCATATAAATCATATGCAAATTTTATGCTGGTAGATATGCCGCATCACATAAGAAAAGACCTGGATAAATATCTGAAGGAAAGAAATATGCTGATAAAGTTTTTAAATGAGGAAGCTTTTAAAACTGAAACCAGAATAACTCTGGGCACTCGCGAGCAGAACTATCATCTGATGGAATGCATAAAAGATTTTTTAAAGGAAAATAATTACAAATGAGATATAAGAATTTTTTAACTTTATTTCTTTTTTTAAGTTTTAGTTTTTATTCTTTACAGGGCTGCAATAAGAAAGATGAAAGCACTGAGTGGAAAGTCAAAGATCCCCGTGAAGAAGTAAACAAACATCCGGAACCGCCGTTTAAAAAAGAAGGCGACCTTACTTTTTTGAAGAAGGACGGAAAAGAATTAAAAAAAATTGATATTGAAGTTGCAGACGATAACACGCAAAGAGCACAGGGTTTGATGTGGAGAAAATCTATGCCTGAAAATGAAGGTATGCTTTTTATTTTTCCGCAGGATGATGACCAGGCTTTCTGGATGAAGAATACAATAATGCCGCTGGATATAATTTTTATCAATAGTAATAAAGAGATTGTAAAAATTTATAAGAACGCAATTCCTTACTCTGAAAAATCGATGCCATCTGAAAAAAAGGCAATGTATGTAGTGGAAACTGTGGCAGGCTTTTGTGATAAAAATGGTATTTCCGAAGGTGATAAAATCACTTTTAACTATCAGTCAGGTCAATAATTTTAAAATCTAATTGGAATACTATTGAAAAGATAAATTACTCTTAAAATAAAAATCATGGGTAAATTTTTCTTTTCAATAGTTTTGTATACATTCATATCTTTTGCTTCAGTTTTCGCTCAAAACAATTCTGAGCAGGAAAGGTTCATCAGCCTTCTTATAAACGATAACGATGAAGCTCTGAATTACATCTCCCCCGACGAAATCCAATATTCGCAGCGTCTCAATACCACTTTTGCAGGAGTGGAAAGCAAATTGCTTCTCAGTTTCTCCTCGTATATTAATCACAAGATAAAAGAAAATATTAAAATAGGTAAAACCTCTTTTAATATTTTAAACACTCCGTTAGAAGACGGGTATTTAAAATCCATACTCAATGTCCCGAGTGAAAACTATTCAGTTACATTTTATTCCAAAGAAAACAAAGCTGTCACACCTTTATCTTACTTTACACATACCTGGAAAAAACAAAGCGGAAAATATTTTGATTTTCTTATTAGCGATGAAAAACTGTTTAATCCTTATTGTATTAACAAACTTGATAACTTTGTAGGCAACACTGCAAAACTCCTGGATTACAGTGAGGAGGATATAAATTTACTTAAAGAGAAGAAAATTCTTTATGTTTTTTGCAGTAACAATGATGAGATTGCTAATTTAACCGGTAGTGTTTCAAGAGGCCGATATCTATCGGAGCTGGATGCGGTGGTCACAACCTATTCATGTCACTTTCATGAAGTAGCTCATCTGCTTTTGAATTACAAAATAAAAGAAAACTCACTTTATCCGGTCCCTTTTTTACAGGAAGGATTTGCAGTTGCAATCGGCGGCAGAGGAGGTCAAAGCGGTAGTGTTTTAAACGATGTAGGTTATTATATCGCTAGATATGATTTTGCAAATTATAAACCTTTATTTAACTCTGAAAATTTTTACAATGAAGACCCGTCCATATCTTATCCGCTTGCAGGAATTTTCTCGAAATATTTATTATCAACTTTGAGTACTGAGGAATTTTTATCTTTTTATAATCAAATTAAAGTTGATACCAATCAAAAAATAATAAAAGATTTCGGTAATTATATTGCGAAGTATAAGGCTTTCAAGGATATATCATTCTTATCACCCAATGATGTCGTTGAAATCTCTGCTGATAGTTCATTTTTTCTTTCGACTAAAACTCCGATTGAGAATTATACCAGCACAAAATTTCGCGAATTATTCAAAGATAAAATTTACAAAGGTGAGAAATATTATTTTGCTATAGATAAGAAGGAAATAAATATTTATAATTTGTATTCAAACGAGCTTATTGCTTCATATGTGAATTCTTTTGCCGATAACCCTGTTGATTATTTTGTAAACGGGAAATATAAATTTTATATTTCTAAAAATTTATTAGATGAAGACCTGAACGATTTGAACTTAAGTTACAGGTAAAATCATGAAAAAGGATATTTTAAAATTAAATAAGTGTGGTATTTATTGTCCTCAGGGTGATTTTTATATTGACCCCTGGAAGCCTGTTGATAATGCTTTAATAACTCACGGTCACTCTGACCACGCCCGATGGGGAATGAAAAAATATTTATGCCAGAAAGATTCCGTTGAGATTTTAAGAACTAGATTAGGAAAAGAGATAAACATTGAGGGAATTGAATACAATAAATCTATTACAATTAACGGAGTAAAAGTATCATTTCATCCTGCGGGACATATACTGGGTTCATCGCAAATAAGAGTTGAATATAACGGAGAAGTTGCAGTGGTTTCAGGTGATTATAAAATCCAGCCTGACTCAACCTGCGCAAATTTTGAATTAGTAAAGTGCAATACATTCGTTACTGAATCAACATTTGCACTGCCTATATACAACTGGGATAACGAAGAAAAGATTTTTGAAGGAATAAATAAATGGTGGCAGAGCAATGCAGATGAAGGTGTTGCAAGTATAATATACGGTTATACTCTCGGGAAATCACAGAGAATATTATCGGTACTCGATACTTCTATTGGTCCGGTTTACACACATGGCGCAGTAGAAAACATTAATGAAATTTACAGGAAGCAGGGAGTGAAGCTTCCGAAAACAACACTTGCAACAAACCTAGATAACAAAACTGACTTTTCTAAATCAATTATAGTTGCTCCTTCTTCAGCTGACGGCACAACATGGCTGAGAAAATTCGGAGATATATCAACCGCCTTTGCTTCGGGCTGGATGCAGGTGCGGGGCAATAAACGCAGAGGAAATTTTGATAAAGGATTTGTAATGTCAGACCATGTTGACTGGTGCGGAGTGCTTGATACAATTAAAGATACAGGTGCAGAAAATATTTGGATAACTCATGGTTATTCGGATATACTTTCACGTTACCTTAATGAGAAGGGATATAACTCAAAAGTTTTAGAAACTTTATTTGACGATTCGGACATATGAAAAATTTTTCTGATTTATTTGAAGAGCTGGATTCATCCACAGGGACTAACGATAAAGTAAATTCATTGGTTAAATTCTTCCAGCATAATCCTGCCGGAGACAGTATTTATGTTGTTAGCTTCTTAATGGGAAGAAAGCCTAAGCAGATTATTAAAACTGCTTTCCTGAAGGAATGGGCGGCAGAGCTTGCAAATATTCCTGAATGGCTGTTCAAAGAATCTTATGACAATGTTGGGGATTTAGGTGAAACAATTTCTTTAATGGTGCCTCAAAAAAAATCAGAGGTAAAAGAAGTTTATCCTTTTACATTAAAAGAATGGATTGAAGAAATTATTTTACCGTTAAAGAAAAAATCTGAAGCGGAGCAGAAAAGAATTGTCCAGAGTATATGGACATATCTTTCGCGCGAAGAAAAGTTTGTATTCAATAAAATAATTACCGGTAGTTTCAGAGTCGGTGTGTCTGCTAAAATTGTAATTAAAGCGTTGGCACAGTTTTCGGGAATAGGAGATGCAGATATTACGCACCGTCTCATGGGTGACTGGAATACAGATGAAAAATTTTTTGAATATTTAATTTCACATGACGTACAGGATACACATCAAAGCAGACCATATCCTTTTTTCTTAGCGTATCAGCTGGATAAATCAATTAAAGAGCTTGGTGAACCTGAAGACTGGTTTGCAGAGTGGAAATGGGACGGAATCAGAGCGCAGATAATTAAAAGAGAGAACGAAGTTTTTATATGGTCACGCGGCGAGGAATTAATCACTGAACGTTTTCCCGAGCTTCAGGCAGAAGTAATGAATTTAGAAAACGGAACAGTGCTTGACGGTGAAATTCTTGCATGGCAGAATGAAAAACCTCTTCCGTTTGGCGAGCTTCAAAAGAGAATCAGCAGAAAAAATCTTACAAAAAAAATTCTTGAAGAGGTTCCTGTAGTTTTTCAGGCATTTGATGTAATTGAATATGAAGCAGTTGATATAAGAAGTACTATCTACACACAAAGAAAAAAACTGCTGAAAAAAATCATTGCTAAGAATTTCAAACGTATGAAATTAGGCGAGAGTATAAAAATTAACTCATGGGAAGATTTAACAAAGCTGAGAGAAGAATCACGCGATAGAAATGTTGAAGGATTTATATTAAAACATAAAGACTCGGAATATTTAACAGGAAGAAGACGCGGCGGTTGGTGGAAATGGAAAGTTGATCCGTATACAATAGACGCAGTGATGATATATGCGCAGAGAGGGCATGGAAGACGCGCAAGTCTTTACACAGATTATACATTTGGTGTTTGGAATGAAGGCAAGCTTATTTCATTTGCTAAGGCATACTCAGGATTAACAGATGAAGAGATAAGAAAGGTTGATGACTTCGTAAGAAAAAATACACTTGAGAAATTTGGTCCCGTAAGAACAGTAAAGCCGGAGTTAGTTTTTGAATTATCGTTTGAAGGAATACAATTATCATCGAGACATAAGTCAGGCATAGCAGTAAGATTTCCTCGAATTACTAAATGGCGGACAGATAAAAAACTGCAGGATGCTGATTCACTAGAAAGTATTAAAGCACTTCTCAAAAAATAATATATGCAGAAAAATACAATAATCGCCATTGGCGCGTTCTTTGGATTTTTAGGTGTAGCTCTGGGGGCTTTCGGAGCGCATATACTTAAAAATTCTTTTACGCCGGAACAATTAGATAATTACAGAACAGGAATTCAATATCAGTTAGTTCATGCAGTTGTATTGGTCAGCCTGGGGTTTTCAGGTATTCAGAAATATTTCAAATCAGCTTACTTTTTTATAGCAGGCACGATATTGTTTTCGTTCTCGCTTTATGTTTACACAATTTTTAATCTGAAGTTTGTTGCAATGTTTGCTCCGTTTGGCGGAGCATCATTTATGATTGGCTGGATACTTTTAATTGTTTACGCACTTAAAAAAGAAAGTTGAGATATTTTATAATCATATTGCTTTTTCTTTTTGCATCGAATTGTTTTTCGCAGACAAAGATAAAATCAATATCCGTTAAGGGGAACGATTTTTTCTCTGAGACCGATATATTATCTATGATGATTTTAAAAAAAGGATCTGAGTACAGCGAAAAACAATTCGGAGAAGATTTGAGAACTATAAGAACAAGATATAAAGCTGAAGGATTTTTACTGGCTAAAATTGATGAAGGCACTAAAATTTTTAATTCGGATTCTTCCACTGTGGAATTGCATGTTGATGTAAAAGAAGGAAATAGAATTGTAGTAGGGCAGTTAATAATAGAAGGAAACGAAAAACTTTCTCAGAAGGAAATTTTTTCTGTGTTTGAGACTAAGGCGGGAGAAGTGTTAAGAGATAATACTCTTAACAATGATATTGTTGAGCTGTTAAGACTCTACGAAAAAAACGGACTTCCGTTTGCAAATGTTGTTATAAAAGATGTTTCATTGTATGGTGAAGGCAAAGATGAAAAATTAAAAGTTGAGCTGGTAATAAGTGAAAATTCGAAAGTCCAGATTGATCAGATAAAAATAAGAGGCAATGATGAAACGAAAGAAAGTGTGATTCTCCGTGAAGTAAAACTGCCGAAGGACAAAACAGTGAATATAGAATTTCTTGCAAATCTCAAACGCAGATTAGAAAGACTGAATATTTTTGAATCAGTTCAGGATCCGAAAATTTATTCGCTGAAGAATAAAAAACAATCGGGACTCTTAATAGAAGTAAAAGAGGGAAACACAAATACGTTTGATGGAATACTTGGCTATGTTCCGCCGGCAACAGATAATGATAAAGGATATTTAACGGGACTTGTAAACGTTTCATTCAGAAATCTTTTCGGTACGGGTAGAAAAATAGAAGCAAAGTATCAGGCTGAGGTCCGCTCAACGCAGGAACTGGCTTTCAATTATTCGGAACCATTCGTGTTTAACTTACCTGTATATGCAACTCTTGGATTTCTGCAGCGGCTTCAGGACACAACTTACACAAGAAGAAAAATTGATTTAAAGGGTGATGTGTTATTCAGTGACTACTTTACTGTGAGCGGGATAGTCGGATATGAGAGAATCATTCCGACTGATTCCAGCAGATATTTTTTTAAAATTGCTGACTCGCAAACCTTTTTAACGGGACTGGAACTGAAGTATGATTCACGTGATAACATATACGCACCAAGCAAAGGTATTTTATATACAACAAATTATACTTACGGTAATAAGCAAGTTTTTAATATAGCTGATTTGGTTGGGCTGGGATATCAGGAAAAATTTATCGTTCAAAAATATTCAATCAATCTGGATTTATATCTTTCATTTCTTAAGAGACAGACATTGCTTTTGCGGGGATTTGCAGGTGAAGTGCGCTCTGATAAACTTGAAGACTCGGATTTTTTCAGAATCGGCGGTAATAAAAATATCAGAGGATACCGCGACGAACAATTTCTTGCATCACGATTAGCATACGGAAATATTGAACCAAGATATTCCGTCTCCCGAAAAAGTTTTGTTTTCGGTTTTTATGACTTCGGATATTATTTTAAGCCTGATGATATTGCAAATAACATTGCTGAGCAGCAGGGATTTTTATTTGGTTACGGTTTCGGAATAAGACTGGAAACGCAGCTTGGTATTATTGGTGTAACTTACGGGTTAGGAAAAGGTGATAGTTTCCTTGACGGAAAAATTAATTTTGGTCTGGTAAACAATTTTTAAAAATAATTTCTAATAAATAATAATTCTCATAGGTTCGCTTACTTTATCTGAACCAAAAATCTTTTCTCCGATCTCACAGTCATAACATTTCCCCTTTATACAATAAAAATTATGAAGGTGTATTAATCCCTGCTCGTCTGCAATAGTTTTAGGTTTGAAATCCAACTGAGCGCTCATTACTCTGGTAATTTCATTTGAGCTGATGCATTTAAGTTTGTCATAGAAGCTGAGTACCTTACCCTGTGTTTCAAATATATCGAATTCAAGAGCATAAAAATAAACGAAGGGAATAATTACGTTTGTAATTATATCATTGATTCTCTCCTTGCCAATATATTTTGTTCCTGATTTAGTTTCTTTTCCGAATACGTAGTGATTTTTCCAGTATTCAGAAATTTCTATATTTAAAAATAAATCAACTAATTTCTGATAAACTTTTTCTTCACTGTTAAAAATTGATACAACTTCTTTCAGAAAATTTTTATAGATAATTGAATGCAGCAAGCCGCTTGCATATGCTAATCTTATAGTTGGAAAATTAGAAGGGCGAAGACGAAAGAAATTCCATTCGGATTTATCCAATATGGTGTGAAAAGTTTTATCTTCAGCTTCATTCCAGATTACTTTTAAAAGTGATATGTATTCGTCTTTGTATCTTAAGTTATACAGAAATCCTGCGGAGCCGAATAACACAGCATCAATGAAAATTTTATCATCAGGTAATTCAGTAAATTCCAGGCTCCTGGCAAGCTTCAGAAATTGTGATTTATTTTTTGAATAGCCGAGCGCTTCACAGATAAATTCAAACAGTATTTTCTCCCAGGTAGATTTTTTATTCCGCGTCTCCTCAAAATCCTCCAGGCGGTTTTTAATGCGAAGAGTTTTATATTGTAATCTTTTATAGCTTAAGTGAGAGATAAATCTCTTCTTAAAGTTCAGATCGACTTCAAAGTTTTTTGGATAACAAGGCAGCTTAAATTTAGGTGAAGGGTTATTTATTATCTCTTTCCAGATTGAATGAATGGACTGCTTTAAAAATTTTGATAGAATTACAGTAGGAATTTCCCGTGCCTTCTTAACTTTAGGAATTACTTTTTTATCGTCATTTTCTTCATCCCAGAACACAACCTGAAGCACGACTTTATTATACTTATTATCACCTTTATGGTTATGTTCTTTCCAGTTTTTGAATGTTTGGTGAATCTCAATATCTCCTGAATACAAAATTCCGTCTATTCTTATCTGCGCGTCTTTAAAATCAGGACCCGCATCTGAATTCTTTTCGCCGTAATCCAATATTTCAAGTGTTTTATTTTCAGTCGTTAATAAAACATCACTATAGTACGATGGCGTTTCCCAGATACGTGAAATAAAACTCTCGTTAATGTTAAGTTTTTTCATTAACTTTTAAAAAGGTTTTTCCTAAATTAACAGTATTATTTTAAATTAAAAATCAAAAATTGAAAAAAGTATTTATGCTGAAAATTAACTTATCACTGCTGACCTTATTGTTTGCGGCTTTTCTCTTTTCTTCATGTTCAAAATCTGCAAATGTAAAACCTGAACAGGCTTATTTAGATGATGCAAAAAAACTTTATGACGAAAAAAAGTTTGATGAGTCAATCGCTGCCTACAGAGAGTTAATAAAAAATTACCCTACATCAGAAAAGAACGCAATCTTTGCATACAATCAGATTGCAGGAATTTATTTCGACGGCTTAAAAGATTATCAGAAAACTGTTGATACATACAGAGAGCTTGCTGAAAAATATCCGAACTCCAAAGAAGCTAAGCAGTCATTATTCATGGTTGCGTTTACTTACGATGAATACATGAAGGATAAGGATAAAGCAAAAGATGCTTATAAAAAATTCCTGGAAAAATATCCGCAGGATACAGATGCCAATGATAAAATGAGTGAGTCTGCAAGAACAATGCTTCAGGTACTGGAATCAGGCAAGACAATTGAAGACATGATAAAAGAGAACGCAGGCAACAACGAGAAAACAACAAAAACTCCTTCAAAGGATACAGTAAAGGTTACAAAAGATACAACCAAAACAAAGAAATAATACAGACGAAATAAATTTATTTTAAAAGGTGGGTATGTTCAATGCTCACCTTTTATTTTTTATGAACTTTTTTGTTTTCACTACGTTTAAAATTTCATGACTCCCGACTTCAAAAAATATCTTGTTCCCTCTGTTGTTGCAAGACTATCCAATATTGAGCTGAAAGCAAAGTCAGTTGTGGAAGGCTTTATGACGGGTCTGCACAAATCGCCTTATCACGGATTCAGCGTTGAGTTTGCAGAGCACCGCCAATACATGCCCGGGGACGATCTGAAATTTCTTGACTGGAAAGTTTATGCAAGAACGGGAAGATATTATATTAAAAGATTTGAAGAAGAGACAAACTTAAAATCGTACATACTTCTTGATATCAGCAAGTCAATGGATTTTTCTTCCAACAAAAGCAAAGATACTTCTGCTGAAAAGAAAGGTATTGCAAAATTGTTCGGGAAGACAAAATCTCCCATAGAAGAATCTAAATCATATCTTACAAAACTTGAGTACGGTTCATATGTTGCCGCTTCGCTTGCTTATCTTATGCTGCTTCAAAGAGATGCTATTTCCCTTACAACGTACGATACGAAAATCCAGAATTATATTTCACCCAGGGCAACTGATTCGAATTTAAAACTCATGCTTCACGCTCTTAACAATATTCAATCAACCGATAAAACGGGAACTGCCCGCTGCCTTAATGAAATTGCCGACAAAGTAAAAAGAAGAGGACTGGTTATTATTATAAGTGACTTATTCGATGACCAGAAAGAAGTGCTGAGCGCCTTAAGACATTTCAAATATACAAAGAACGAAGTAATCGTTTTTCAGATTCTTGACCCTGTTGAGTTAAGCTTCTTATCAGGGAATCCTGTAACACTGAAGGATATGGAAACGCAGGAGGAAATGTTCAGCCAGCCTTTTGTTATCCAAAAGGCTTATCAGGAAGCTGTAAAAGAGTTTACAGATGTCTATAAAACTGAATGCGCTAAAAGCGATATTGATTATATAATGCTCTCTACCGAAAGTACATTCGATAAAGCTCTTATAAATTACCTCTCAAAAAGAATGAAGATGATGTAAAAATTATCTGAATCTGAAATCGTCATAAATCGGAGTTATCAATCTGTAATCTCCGAATCCCGAATCATCTACAAATACAAACTGCCTGTTTATATCATAATAGTCCCAGACTTCGTAAGGCTTAGTCTGATTTTCAAACGGATGTCTGTCTATATTGCTCGGGTTTCCGTAAATGATATATACCATTCCCATATCAGTTCTCCAGCCATCGTTGTAATGAGAATATCTTTCATTGGCAATTCTGATTCTATTATAATATTCAATCATTAATTCATTTCGCGGCGTATTTGGTGACGGGTCTTTCTTTTTCCAGAATTCTATAAACTTCTTTTCCTTTTCGCCGTTTGTTTTTGCGCTCTTTAATTTATCCATTTCTTCAGAGGTTGCAATATATTGAAGCTGGCTTATGGCAACATCGATATCTTTTATAGCTACAGGAAAATCAGTCCAGCGGTTTGTGACGTTTTTAGAAATCAAGATTTTTCCTGATGAATTATCTTTGACTTCCATTTTAAAATCCCCAATCATTATTTTTTCTGAGGAAAGCTTCTCGATAATTTTATTAACGCCGGGGTACAGAGTATATTTATTCGTTTCAAGTGTGATAGGATCATTTTTACTATCGGTGACGAAGTAAGTATAACTTACATCCGTATTAGTTGTTTTTGCGCTGTAAACTTCAAAAAAAACATAAAAATCTTTCAGCACTCCGAGATTGTTATTTACAGATGGTGTAATTTTTTTCTTTCCGCTTGCTTCAATTTCATAGTTTGATACTATCATCATATCACTGGCAAAAATTTCATCGGCAGAGTGGTCAATAACTTTAAAAGGATAAGTTTTAGTAAGTTCCTTTTTCGAATTATTATCTTTAAGAGTAACAACAGCGGAGTAAGTTCCCGGTTTCAATGGAAACGACTGAACAATAAATTTAGAATCATCTTTATATGTTTTTGAATCAGCTGAGGGAATGCTAATGTTTTCATCCCGGGTTTCGTTTATTACTGCCTGATTTAAATCACTCGTTACTTTAATGCTGTATGTCAGGTTTGAAACAAGGTCCTTTGTAGCGGCTGCGCTTTTTTTGAACTGTATGCCGTCGTAAGGAATTTCCAGATAGAAATCCAAACGCGCATTTGCGCTATCCTTATTATTGTAAAAAACTAAAGGGTCTGCGTAAAATAATTCTTTTACACTGGTATAATTGGAAAGGGTTTTATCTTTTAACTGCGCAAAAGAAAAATTATAACTAAGGGTAATTAAAACTATTGCTGCAATAAATAAGGAGGGGTTTCTTCGTGCTCTGGTATTCATGTTGAATACTTTATGTTAATTTAAAATTAAACTATTTCTGCGAATAAATCAAACTCTTCCGAATCGTAGATTTTTACTTCCGAAAAATTCCCGATTTTAATTTTTTCGTCTTTATTTATATAAACTTCCTGGTCAATTTCAGGCGCGTCTTTGTAAGTTCTTCCTATGAAATAATCTTCTTCTTCCCTGTCCACAATTACTTTGTAATTTTTTCCAATGCTGTTCT
Source organism: Bacteroidota bacterium (assembly GCA_018266835.1). NCBI lineage: Bacteria > Pseudomonadati > Bacteroidota > Bacteroidota bacterium. The sequence continues at coordinate 1,500,623 of JAFDZP010000002.1, forward strand.
TATTTGCTTCGAGTGAGTTCTCTCTCTGGGCATCAAGAAGTAACTTCTGTCTTAGTAATTTTTCTTTCATCGGAATTCTGTCAGGAATATCAAATGCAGTTGTTCCTTCTTCATGTGAGTAAGGGAAAACGCCAAGTCTCTCGAACTTAAACTCTTTTATAAAATCCAATAGCTGCTGAAAATCTTTTTCTGTCTCATCGGGATATCCCGTGATGAAAGTTGTTCTTAACGCTATATCAGGAATTTCCGTTCTCAATTTATCAAACAATCCCATTAAAGTCTTGTTCGTAATTCCGCGTCTCATGGATTTCAAAACGTTATCGGAAATATGCTGAACGGGCATATCAAGATACTTACAGATGTTTTCCGTGTTCTTTATGGTATCAATTAAATCAACGGGGAATCTTGAAGGATAGGCATACATAAGACGAATCCATTCTATCCCCTTTACTTTAGACAGTTCATTTAGTACGAGTGTTACATTTCTTTTGTTGTCAGTATCAAACCCCCAGTAAGTTGTGTCCTGTCCTATGATTATAAGCTCCTTAACTCCTTTTGAAGCAAGTGACTGTGCTTCCATCAAAATCTGCTGAAGAGGTTTGGAAACGTGTCTGCCCCGCATTATCGGAATAGCGCAGAATGAGCATGGATTGTTACATCCTTCACTGATTTTCAAGTATGCAAAGTGATTTGGTCCGGTTAAAATTCTCTCACCGAGAAGATTGCTTTTATAATCTACTCCTATTTCATTTAGTATATCTACAACGGTCTGATGTTTATCGGTTGCGCCGAAGTATCTGTCAACTTGCGGAATTTCCTTTTCAAGCTCAATCCCATATCTATCAGAGAGGCATCCTGCAACGTAAACGTTATCAATTTTCTTTTTTGATTTTAAGTCAACTGCTCTGAGGATTGTATCAATCGATTCCTGCTTTGCAGCTTCAATAAAGCCGCATGTGTTTATTAAAACTGTATTGGAATCTCTTTCATCTTCAACGATTTCAATATCGTTTGACTTCAGCTGGCTCATAATAAACTCTGAATCTACTACATTCTTTGAGCATCCCAGCGTTATTATCTTAATTTTGTCTTTTTTAACTTTCAAATAGGTTGATTTATTTCTTTTGAACTAAATTAATCTTTCTATGCGGGTAAATTAATGCAAAAAAGAATAAAAGTTAGTTTTAAAAAATGGATTTTTAGCGGGGTTAAGTTCTGTTAAAACATATAGTGAAACTTACGCCCCCTCGTAAGTTATGTGTTAAATAGCTGATTAATCAGTATGGGAGTTTTTGGTAAAACTAATTACTGCTGATACTTTTAACTTTTAAAAAAGAACTACTACAAAATACAAACTTAAAAACTTTTTTCAAACTGTTTCTTCCCTATTAGCAGGGTTTCCCTATATATACGTTAATTTAAACAAAAGCATTTGAATATTAGTTGTAAAAAGCAAAACTTCCTTAAGCACATTTCATGTTGTCCCCTTTTTCAGGAATCATTCGTTATTAAAGTATAAAACGCCTGACTTGTAACGTCTTTCGTTTTATTTTTAAATTAAAACTTATATTTTAAAACAAATTAATATTATGACAAATTCAATTTTTTCAAAGCAGCTGCAGTTTTTAAAACACGTTGTAAACCTAAACCTAGGTGAAGTTTCACACGAAGACAGCCTTACAACAGCTCCAAACGGAGGCAATTCTGTTAACTGGCTACTTGGACATATGATAGTAGTAAGAGACGGAATGATGAAAGCGCTCGGCCTCGAGCCGGTAGCGAATGAATCATTAATAAACCTTTATCAAAGAGGAACCGACAATGTAACAGCAGAAAACGCAAATAAGCTGGAAAATCTGCTTGAGATGTATAACAGAGGAAGCGATGAAATGATAAAACGTCTTGAAGGCGACGAAGTGACTGATGCCGAAGCGGTTGATACTATGACTGTATTGTTATTCCACGAAGCATATCATGCAGGACAAATTGGCCTGTTCAGAAGAATAATGGGTAAAGATTCCAAAATAAAATAATTGAAAAGAATAAGGAACGATTGAACAATAAATATACTGAGATACTAAGAAAATATTTTCCGGAAGCCTCGCTGCCATACGTATTAAAATGTTTTTCTGATTACACCTTCTCGTTAAAAATTTCACGCACACGTAAAACTAAAATGGGTGACTATACTCACCCATTTAAGGATAAAGGGCACAGAATAACGGTTAATCACGATCTGAACAAGTATGCTTTCCTGATTACGTTCATCCATGAGCTGGCGCACCTGACTGCCTATGAAAAATATAAGAACAGAGTCGCTCCCCATGGAAAAGAATGGAAAGAGGATTTTAAAAATTTAATGAAGCCTGTTTTAAACGAAGAAGTTTTTCCTTCCGATATAATTACGGAGATACATTCCTATTTCAAAAATCCCACTGCATCAAGCTGTACTGATGTAAATCTTTACCGCGCATTAAGGAAGTATGACAACCTGAACGGTTACGAGCTGCTTGAAAATATTCCCGAGCATTCCATCTTCTCTCTTCCCGACGGAAGAACATTTCTTAAAGGAAGGCAGTTAAGAAAAAGATTTTACTGCCGTCTTCTGCCGACAAATAAAAATTATTTCATCAATCCTCTTGCAAAAGTTAAGCTCCTAAGCGAGTCAATTTTTTAAAATCTGCAAAATTAAACACACCTGTTGTAATTTTTTTTCATTATAAAAATTTTGTAAAATATTTTTTATTAAAAAATAAATTTTTCATAGGAGAAATTGTAAATTTTCCTATGAAATTACTTTCAAAAATAAATCTTGACAATAAAGATTATAATATTATATTAGCAGAAGTTTTTTCGCAAGTATTATGCGAAAATAATTTTTTTATAAAATATTTTTTGAGAGTAGCATTATTATATAACGTAAAGAAAGATTCAGAAGAAGCAGTTGAATCGAAATCTCAGAAAGACAGCAAGAAAGACTTCAGCAAGTATCTTAACGAGAACCTCGTAAAGAACTATCCTGAAAGACTTGATGACACTTTCGCCGAATGGGATTCCGAAGAAACTATCGATGCACTGAAAGCTGCCATAGAAACAGTCGGACATGAAGTTACTCTTATCGAAGCCGATGCTGACGCTTATGATAAACTAAAAAATATAAGACCTGAATTTGTATTCAACGTTGCCGAAGGCGAGCTTGGCGTATCACGCGAGTCGCAGTTTCCTGCAATAATGGAAATGCTCGATATACCATTCACAGGCAGCGATTCAATTTCCATAGGCATTTGTCACGATAAATCACGCTGCAAAGAAGTATTATCATACTATAACGTTCCGAACTCATCATTTTTTATCACAGACAACGTAAATGATGTTCCTTCTGACTTAACATATCCTAGATTCGTTAAGCCGCTCCATGAAGGCTCCTCTAAAGGAATTTTCAACTCATCTGTTGCAAATAACATAGAAGAACTTAAAAGCGAAATTACAAGAATAAAGGATTGTTACGACCAGCCTGCACTTGTTGAGGATTTTTTAACAGGAAAAGAGTTTACAGTCGCTTTAATGGGAAATGGCAGCGATGTCCGTGTTCTTCCTATCGTTGAAATAAATCTTGATGCAGTACCAAGTGACTTCAATAAAATTTATTCATACGAAGTGAAATGGTTCTTCGATACAAGAGAGAACCAGTTAGATATATTCAGATGTCCCGCAAATATTTCCGATGAATTATACAAAGCGATTGAAAAAGTCTGCAAAGATGCCTTTAAAGCGTTAAGACTTCGTGACTGGGCAAGAATGGATGTAAGATTGGACAGAAACGGAGTGCCGAACATAATTGAAGTAAATCCTTTACCCGGAATTTTACCTGACCCTGCAGATAACTCATGTTACCCGAAGGCAGCAAGAAACGCAGGAATGGATTACAATGCAATGATAAACGCAGTTTTGAACGAAGCAGTTAAAAGATATTCAAAGGAGCAGAAGTAAATATAAATGAAGATAAGTATAATTTTTAACGATCCGGTTCAATACGCAACAGGAAAGATTTACACAGACGAAGAAGTAGATACAGTTGAAGAAGCAATTGACATGAGTGAATATGGTGTGCTTGACGAAGTTAAGTCAGTACAGCGCGCCTTGGAGCCTACAGGACATCAGACAAAGATAGTTCCCGTTGCTTTAGACGTTCATAAACTGATTGATGAACTAAGAGAAGACAGACCCGATATAATTTTTAATCTGTGCGAATCGCTTGACGGCGACCCTACACAGGAAATGAATGTTGCAGCGCTCTTTGAAATATTAAAAATCCCTTACACAGGGAATACAGCAAATACGCTCGGACTTGCACTGAATAAATCACGCGTAAAAGAAATTTTGCATTACTATGATATTCCGACATCGGCTCATTACTTGTGTTCAGATGTAAGCAAGTTCAGAGAGAACGGCTACGATAAAGTGAAAGATAAATTTCCTTTGATAGTAAAGCCATCGAGAGAAGATGCGAGCATAGGAATTGAGAATAAATCGGTTGTACAGAATGAAAAAGAATTACAGGAAAGAATTCAGCATATTATCACTGAGTACAAACAGCCTGCTTTAATTGAGCAGTTCATCGACGGAAGAGAAATAAATGTGAGTGTAGTCGGCAATGTGAAAAATAACAGCGAAGATGATCTGATTGTATTTCCTATTTCAGAAATTGATTTCAGCGCTTTACCTGCTGATTATCCTAAGATAGTAAGCTATAACAGCAAATGGATGTACAAGACGGTTGAGTTTGCAGGTACAAAGGCAGTATGCCCTGCGCAGAATCTTTCGCCCGAGCTTGAAGCAACAATAAAAGCGACTGCAAAAAAAGTTTATAGAATTATCGGCGCGACGGATTATGCGAGAGTTGATTTCAGAGTAAAAGACGGAGTGCCGTACGTACTTGAGTTAAACCCGAATCCCGATATTGCATCGGATGTAGATGAGGATACAGGCTTCACAAGAAGCGCAAAAGCATACGGATGGACATACGAACAGCTGATACAAAATGTAATTAAGTATTCATGCGAGCGATGGGGAATTAATTATTCTGAGTAACAAGTAGTAAGTAGAAAGTATAATGTAAAATGATACGTGCTTTAATACAAGATGACCGCGAAAAGATAAAAAATATTTTAATTGATACGAATAATTTTTCCGATGATGAAGTAAGTATTGCTCTTGAATTGCTCGATGTTTATCTGAACAACCCTGAGCAAAAAGATTACGAAATATTTGTTGATGAAAACGATGATGATAGAAATGAGCTGAACGGATATGTCTGCATCGGTCCCAGACCGTTAACAGAAGGAACATATGATCTGTACTGGATTGCAGTGAATCCCAAGATTCAGTCCAGAGGCGTAGGCAGCAAACTTGTTCTTTACATTGAAAGTCACATTAAGTCTAATGGCGGCTACCTTGTTTTAATTGAAACATCGGGCAAGCCTTCATACGAGAAAGAAAGAAAGTTTTACGAGAAAAATAATTACAAGAAAGCAGTTGAGCTTGAACATTTCTACAAAAAAAACGACTCGCTTGTAATTTATTCAAAGTACCTCTCATAGTTTAGAGGAAAAAAGTTTTATAAGAAGAATTTTAATCATGATGATGATTAGTTCTTCATTCACGCATAGATCGTGAAGTAAGAAACCAAAAAAGGAGAACAAATGGAACTCTGGCAGCAAATGATAAGACAGAGTGTTCATACACCGGACCAGCTTGTAGAGAAGTTCGGTATAAAAAAAGAAATAGCGGAACGTTTGGATGATTTTTTTCAAGCAAGAATCAATCCTTATTATCTATCACTCATAAGATATCCCGGCGACCCTATATGGCTGCAATGCGTGCCTGATGAAGTGGAGCTGAATGATATTGATGCACCTGAAGATCCTCTCGGTGAAGACGGAATGAGTCCGGTGCCTAATATCACACACAGATATCCTGATAGAGCGTTATTTCTTGTAAATTCTCAGTGCGGTTTATACTGCAGATTCTGTACAAGAAAAAGAAAAGTCGGCGACTCAAGCAAAATTTCCATGAAGGGACTTGAAGCTGCTTTCAAATATCTTGAAGAACATACGGAAATTTCCGACGTAATTTTATCCGGCGGCGATCCTCTTATGCTCACGGATGAAATGCTTGAAAAAATTCTTATTCGTTTACGTACAATAAAACATATTCAGGTTATCCGTCTCGGCTCTAAAATGCCGTGCGTGCTTCCGCACAGAATAACGGAGAAGCTTTGCAATATGCTTAAGAAATATCATCCGATTTATTGTAATACTCACTTCAATCATCCGTGGGAAATCACAGAGGAAAGCAAACGCGCATGCGGAATGCTTGCCGATGCAGGTATTCCTGTTGGTAATCAGTGTGTTTTGATGAAAGGAGTTAACGATGACCCTGAAACAATGCGCCAGCTTATGAAAGGCCTGCTTGCAATGAGAGTCAGACCTTATTATATATACATGGCTGATCTTACAAAAGGAGCGAATCATTTCAGAACACCTATCAGCAAGGGAATTGAAATAATGGATAACCTTCGCGGACATATTTCGGGACTTGCAGTTCCGCACTTTGTAATCGATGCTCCGGGCGGCGGCGGAAAGATTCCGATTCTTCCGAACTACGTTGTCTCACAGGATGAAGATAAAATTGTATTGAGGAATTTCAAATACAACGTTTATGAATATCCCGATGTGAAGGAAGAGAAGGTAAATCCGAAGGTTGAAGAGAATATGAAGACATTAAAGAAGAACATTGCCGAGCGACAGGAAAAGCAGAAACGAACTTACGTAAGAAAAGTAAAACTTCCTGTGCTGAATAATCAGGTGAGCTAATACTATATAATGTAGAGTAATATCAGAAACCCTCTTAGTCGAAAGATTAAGAGGGTTTTTGTTTATTCTCAAAATAATTAATATTTGATAACATTACGAGAAACCGAACTTGGTAAACCTATGATATTGATATCAAACTTTAAGGAAGGTTCAACAAGAGTGCTGGCATTGTGAATACGAAAAGAAAGTTGCCATCCATTATCAAAAGTCATAATAATGGTAGTTTGTGAAGTTGGTTTTCTAGAAATTTCAATAATACGAGTAGGTAATGGTAACCTACTTCCCCATTTTAGTGTATTGTTTAGATTAAAAGAGATTGCAGAGACATCACCATTTTCTTTTATAATTTTATAAAAATCGTATCTGCCCAGAAGATACTTTAATAATCCTCCGGCAACTACAATAGTATGATTATTAAATAATTCTAACATTTCTTCTTGAAAAATTTCTAATATAGGGTCGTAATATATTTGTTTTTTATTTGCGATATTTTTCCACTGTAATCCTTCGCGTTGCTTTAATCTTAATTCATTGAATATAGGAACCACTGTGCTAAAATACTTTTCTGAACAGTTAACGCCAAACCACTCTTTTCCGAAATCTATTTTATCTGATAAACGTGAATGTTTAACAGCATAGTGTCTATTTTTTGCAGATATACCCACATCTTCGTGGGTAATATTATTGTGAATTAAAATATCTCGAACGTCACCGTTTTTTCCTGTCTGATCTGATTGAAGAGATATTGAGCATTGAGTTTCTATGAGACGGTTATCATGAGCTATTAAGAATAGAGATATTTCATCTGCTGCTCTAACTATTTTACTTTGTTCTTGACTAGTACATAACCCAAAAGATAATTCTGCTAATCTTATTTGAGAATTATCGAGAATTGAAGCATTTAGGAATTTAGAAAAGCTTATAGCTATTCCATACTCAAAGGCACGACCACTTGTAACTTGGGATAAGCTCATGCTGCTAAATCTCTGCTTAATACTAAAATTTCGTTGGATTGTTTATGTTTTGACATTCCATAACCCCACTCTAAAGGAATAATAGTATTATCTTTATAATATTCTCTAATTTCGGGACAATCATTATAAGACATAATCCATTTTTCTCTTTTCAGAATTAATTCTGATAATGCCTGGTGATCAAAACTCTTGTGAGTGTTTCCTTTTAATCCATATAAAGCTTGTCCGTTTAAATACGGAGGATCAAGATATAGAAAAGCATCATCATGCTGAGGAATAATTTCTCTATAATCAGCACACTCTGCTACAAAGTTTGAGACTTTAAAGTTTTGTAAACGCTCTATTGCAGATTCAGTAAAGCGAGGGTGCCCGGGAGACATTCCCCCCGAAAGAGTGGTTCCCGAAAATGATGCACGGTTTAATACAAAAAATGCGGCAGCTCTTTCCAAAGGGCTTTCTAACTTTGTGTATATTTTTTGAAGATTATAAAATTTAGGTTTTGACAATGGAAAATATTTACGAACACTTTTAACTAAATTTTCTTTATCATTTAATAAAATTTTCCAAAAATCAATAAGTGGCGAAAAAATGTCGTATCCAAACACTTGCATCTTAGTTGAACATGCTAATTCTATTGAGGCACCACCTAGAAAGGGGGAGCATAATTTAGTTTCATCTTTAGGAATATATGAAAAAATTGTTTTTACTGCTCTATTTTTACCTCCCGGGTAACGGAGAGGAGACCGAGGAAAATTCTTTGGATTTTCAACTAAGTATTTTTCGGTCTCATTAAAAAGGCGGAAGGCTACTTTCTCGCAAGCAGTGCTAACTGGTTGTTTTAATTGCTCAATAGAAAAAGGAATATTAGCGTACATAAAAATTTTTTATAGTGGTCAAAAACATCAAAAAATCTATTAAAATAATCATTTTGGAATAAATTATATTATCACTAAATGATTATTTTAAAATAATAATAATAAATTACTTTTGATATGAAATTGACAAATTCGTTAATTCCTGAAACCTTACCCATCCTCCTGCCGTCCTAATAGGCAAATGACACCAATAGAAATAATATTATTAATAGTAACATTCGGATATCTTTTCATGAGAGGAATCAGAAAATAAGTCATTAATAAGTTCTTTGAAACCTTTAGAAGCTTCTAAAAGTCTTAATAACAAAAGAAAAACATTAAAAAATAATTTAATAACAGTTTTAATAAAATAAGGAGTAATAACATGAACAATGCAGCTGAAGCCTTAATACCAATCTTCGGGATAATTTTCACATTCGGAATACCGGGCATTATAATTTTCTGGTGGCTTTATACCAGACACAGAGAAAGAATGAGATTAATTGAAAAAGGTCTGGCTCCGGAAGAAGTAAAGAGCTATTTTTCAAGCACATCAGTAAGCAAACCAAGAAATGCTTTCAGTGCATTGAAGTGGGGAATACTTATAACCTTTCTGGGACTCGGTATTTTTATCGCAAACTTGCTTGAAGATAAATACAATATGAGCGACGGCATGACAACAGGTTTGGTTTTTGTATTCGGTGGTCTTGGTTTTATACTTTACTATGTACTCGTAAAAAGCAAACTGACCGATAAAAAACAAGGTGAACAATAAAGTAAAAAGAAAATTTTAAATTTAATATCATGCAAAAGTCTATAATATATGTTGTGCTTCTGATTGTCTGCAGTTTTGTATTCTCATCATGCTCTTTGTTTTCTTCAAGATACGAAAAAATAGAAAAAGGTGAGTTCAGCATAAGCGCAATCGGCAAAAAGAAATTTTCACTGAACAATGTTAACGGAAAAGTAAGAGTAGTAAGAACAACTGACCAGTCAACAATAATTGTTAAGTACGAAAAAACTGCTTACGTAAGAAAGAAAGACCTGGGAACTCCTTTAAATGAGATAAAACTTAATCTTGATACAATGTCTGCCGATGTAAAAATTGAAACCGATATTGAAAACGAAAAAAATGTAATTCAGTTCGGAAGCATACGTTCCAACAAAGTTGATTATGAAATTTACATCCCTGACGGTATAGTTTTAAATGTTGATAACACGAATGGCTCGATAGATCTGACAAGACTAAGCAATGAAATAAAGGCAAGTACAGAAAACGGCTCGATAAAAATTGATAATGTAAACGGAAAGATGGAGCTTGAAACAACTAACGGCTCAATAAAAGGAAGCATTGACTCTACACAAGGAATAAGAGCTGAAACGGTGAACGGAAGTATAAAATTAAACTTAAGCTCAAGAGTATCTGCAAAGGTAAACGCTGAAGTAGTGAACGGCTCAGTAAAAATTGAAGGATTGAACTTTAAGAACAGTACTGACAAAAAAGAAAGAAGAACCTTCCAGGGTATACTGGGTAATGGTGATGCAATTATTAAACTTGAAACAACAAACGGCTCAATAAGACTTACAGGAAACGACACAAACACTGAAATATAATTCAACCGGACTCTATAAATGTTTACTTTGCAAAATAATTTAGGTAATTTAGTTTTTAACTCGAGGGTTTTGGCTCTGGTATCAGAGCTGAAACTACCGGGTTTTCTGAATTCTGCCGCTCCGGTAAAATACGCGCAGGTTCAGGAAAGCAAAATTAACCTCTCAATTAACCATTCAATGGAATCCGATTTAGATATTATAAGAAATATTCAAAACGGCGATTCCAACTCTTTTGCAGAATTAGTAAGCAGATATAAAGATAAAGCGTTCTCATTAGCTATAAAGATTTTAAAAAACGAAGATGACGCAGAAGACTGCCTTCAGGATGCTTTCATAAAATTATTCAGATCGATAAAGCAGAATCAGTTTGAAGAGCGTTCAAAGTTCTCTACATATTTTTACAGTATAGTTTACAATACAGCGATTGACCATTATAAGAAACTGAAATCAAAAACTTTGAGTTTAATTTCAATAGATGTAAACGATGATAACTTCAGAGACGGCGATGAGCTTCATGCAGCATACGAATCAAAAATTGATAAAGCGCTTTATGAAGAAGGAATGGGAACCGATACAGCTAAGCAGCTTACTGCTAATGAAGTGCAGAATATAATAAGTATGTTTGTTGATTCGATTCCGCAGCAGTACTCAATTATACTTAACATGTTTTTTATAAATGATATGAGCCACGATGAAATCAGCAAGACGTTGAATCTGCCATTGGGTACAGTGAAAAACAGGATTTTCCGAGCTAAAGAAGCGCTTAAGAAGTTGATTTTAAAGCATTACAAAGAAGAAGAGCTTGAAGGCTATCTGGCTTAGATGTTTTTATTTGATAATAAAATATTTATTTTGAAAGAGATATAAATGGAAAACAAACTCGATAATATTGTTGAAAACTCGATGAGAGAAGCGCTTCTGAAGAAGCCACATGGAGATTTTGCAAAAAATCTTATGCTGAAAATTTCTCTTGAAGAAGAATTTGCAAAGCAGGATGTGAAGACTGAAAAGTTTGCCAAGAAAATTATTTTCGGTATTGCAGGCGCATTTGCTGCAGTTGTAGCATTTGTAATGTATGTTATTTATACAAGTCCTGCCTCAGATGAAAACTCAGGTGAGTTTGCAGAAAGAACTTCATCGTTCTTTGAACTTTACAGCATCAAGGTTTTAAATATATTCGGATTAAATGGATCAAGCTCAATCATTTTAGTCTTATCTGTTGCACTTATTGCCACATTGTTTTTAACCGTTGACAGACTAATCCTGAAGAAAAAATAACTGAGAAAAATTTCATAAATAAAAAAGCCCTTCCGGATAACATCTGAAAGGGCTTTTGTTTTTTGTATGGATGTGTGTTAAAGATTTGTTGTAATCATAATGTAGCTCCAGAAAGCTGCATCATCTCTTGAACCGTTAGCTGTGTTGAAATTCCTCTTCATTAAATCTCCCGGTAAAAATATGCTTCCTCCCCATGTAACCATTACTTCTTTTATGAACTGATATTTTAAGGTGAGATCAAACTCCTGTCCAAAGCCGTTTTCACTGTCAATATTTTTTTTGTTGGACATAAAATTGTGCGCCATCAAAGAAGCGGTCAGCGGAATTTTATCTGCAGCATAGTTAATACTTGCATACATATCATTTAATCCTAAATTTTTTGTATCTCCCGGAATATTTAAAAAATAATCCATGTAACCGTAAAATTTATGATTTGTTGCAAACGGAGTAGCGAACGTATTGTTGTTTGAGAAATTCATAGCATCGTTGCCTGATAAAATATCTGCGCCAACACCTACCTTAACATTTTTGTTTCCATAATTTAATTGCAGAGATAAAAGATAAGCGGATACATCGAGAGTACTTAACTTGCCGAACTGATATGCTCCTTCAAACACTGTTGAAAGCATGTCATAATTTCCTCTGTAATTCATTCCCAAAGTCATTCTTGAAATATCGTTATCAGTTCCGTTAGACTTTTTTCTGTTGATTTCATAATATCCGAATACATCAAAAGTACTTTTCTCACCTGACTTTATATTTGACCACAATCCGTATAACGAAGAGCTCGAATCCTTTCCTGATGGATAAGGATAGTTTGCAGGATTTCCGCTTGCTATATAAGGAACGGAATTCTTTGTGGTAATTGCAAACAAATCCGTTTTGTTCTCTTTGCCGAATCTTACTCTTGCTCCGTCAAATGAACGTCCTACGTAATTCCATCCTAAAGCGCCTATAAATCTCTCCGTTCCGTAACTCATTTCAAATCTTCCCGCCTGAACAGATATCGGAGCCTCAACAAAGTTTTTGAACCATACATATCCCTGATGCAGGTCAATGTTTTTTGAGTTAGCCGTTGTTGTAGCTTCTTCTCCAAATACTCTTGAGTCTTCGACTTCAACATAAAAATTAAATTTATCTGTAATGTACTTTTCTACAAATAATCTGCTTCGCAGACTTGTGAATATAGGCGGATAAGTTGCATTAGAAAAATCTCTTCCGTCAAGTTCTGTTCGTAACTGAATTTGTCCGCCTATTTTCCAGTCTTTATCCTGTGAGTATAAGTTTACTGTTATTAATAAAAGTACTATAGTTATAAATGTTTTTTTCATTGGGGTTAAAAATTAGTTGTCAAAATTATTTTTTGTTTTTCATATCGTAGTTAACGCGGTTGCCTTTATCTTCTGCCGTTTTATCCCATACAGGAATTACATTTGTAAGAAATTCCGCTTTCTCTTTTCTGAGCTTCTCCATATCAAGACCGATGTACTGCTGCGCTTTTTCTTTCGTAGATATATCGGGAATCTGCACAGGGACTTTTACTCCCAGGCTTATTAATAATCCCGTTAGCAGTAATCTTGCTTCTTCTGATTTCTGAACTGATGTTCCCAATATTCTTGCGCATTCAAGGGGTGCGTGGAAACTTCCGCCGTGGCTTGCAGATACAAAATCCCATCTCCATTGAGCATGTCTTATCAAAGTTAAGATCGGTTTCATTTGTTCTTCAGTTGCTCCGTTATCCCATGCAGTCTTTGCTTCTATGTGCGCTTTTACAAGTGACTTTGTTGCTAAGTCAGAGAGCTCCAAAACTTTATCCTGTCTGTCGTAAACATTTTGTCTCAGCTTATCTTCGCTTTCTCTGTGGCAGACCTGACACGAATTTGAAATATTATTCAGCGGACTTTGTATTTTGTGGTCCGTAAACTTTACTCCGCCGTCACTCTTATACGGCATATGGCACTCAGCGCATGAAACACCTCTGTCGTTATGCACACCCATTTTGAATAGTTCAAAATCGGGATGCTGCGCTTTCAATATTGGAGTTTTGCTTAACGAATGAACAAAATCAACATGGTCATTTTCATCGTAGTATTTTTCCATATCTTCAACTGTAAAACCTTTATCCCATGGGAATGTTAAATATTTTTCAGACTTTCCTTTGAAATAATATTCAACGTGGCACTGCGCGCAGACAAGCGAACGCATTTCCTGATGAGTTGAGTTTTTTATATCTTTGCCTTGTCTCTCAAAAGCTTCAATCAATGCGGGACGGGTGATTCTCAGGTTCATTGTCTTCGGGTCGTGACAGTCCTGGCATCCGATTGGATTTACAATTTCAGAACCCATATCTTTCCACTGAGTTTTATAAAACTCACCAGCGCCTTTTTGATTTATTACTCTGGGTACATCCGTACTTTTACAAGCCCAGCAAGTTCCCGGCTGAGGAACATCTGTTCTTAGTGTTTTGCGGATATCTCTTATGGCATAATAATGTCCTCTTGCCTGATTGTAATCACGTGAGAAAGCATATCCTGCCCATAATACAACTAAGTCAGGAAATTTTTGGAGCATATCAATTGTCTTTGAGCCGCCGTGTTTGCTTGCGAATGAAGTATCAAGAGTGGATAGATATGTTTCGTATTCACGGGGATAATTCTCCCCCCACTTTTCGTTATTAGGTTCCCAGTCATTGATAGGTTTTACATTCTGAACTATCTGATTCGATTCCTGTCTCCTTTCGACTATGCTGCTGCCAAGTACGCCGACACCAAAAACCACAACGATAGTCACTACATAAAGCGCCCATCCAACCCAGGGCTTTTCTTTTACCAATTCGGAGATTTTTTTCATAAATTATTTTTAGATTAAAATTATTTGTTATCTGTTTTTATTTATCTGTTTTTATTAAGGGTGATAATTTCGGAACTCTTGCATTCGGGAATGAGCTTAAGCTGCTTACAGTTCCATGCGGAGTCTCTTCGTGGCACTTCCAGCAATACTCATCTTTATAATTATTGTGCAGACTTGTATTACCGACCAAAGATGAATGGCATCTTATACAGTTGCTCTGCACAACATCTTTTCCTGCCTGTTTAATTTTTATAACTTCCTCTTCTAAACGCAGGGTGAAAATAGTTGAGTGGCGTAAGCCGTCTGTTGCCTTGAATAAATATTTATTGAAAACATTGTTGTGAGGAACGTGGCAGTCGTTACAATTTGTAACACGCGCATGTGAGCTGTTCTGCCATGAGGCATATTGCGGAAACATTACGTGACAGTTAACACAGGTTTCGGGATTATCGGATAGATAGGATGCGGCATTACCCACATATAAGATCCAGAAGACAAATGCAGTCAGGATTCCGGAGATAACTATAACGGGGACTTTCCATTTATTGGGAGGGGCCGTTATATCAATAAATCGGTTAAGTTTTTTCTTTAGCATCAGTATAAAATTACAGGAAATATTGCTAAAACGAATTGACTTAAGTCAAAGTTGGAGAAAAAAAACTTACTCTTTAATTTATTACTTAATTTATTCTTTGATAGACATCTTGTTTTGCGAAAAAACTAATTTTCCTGTTTTGAAAACAGGAACGGCATCAGTACCTTTGAATATCGGATTGTATTTACTAAACATATAATTTGTTATAAAATAAGGCAAGGGAATTCCGAAAAGTTCACTGTGAGTTATTTTAAATTCCGGCAACGAATTGCTTTCCGAAATTAACAAAGTAATCTCGTTAAATTTATCACCGTTTTTTATCTCTATTATATTTTGATTGATTTTTACAGTTGGTTGAGCCGTCTTTTTTAAAAGATATGTTTCAAGATTTTCGTTTGTGATTTCCAGCGAAGTTATTTTGTATTCGTTAAGTGAAAGGATTTGAAATTTATCTGAATCCATAAGAGACTGTATATTGTATTCAAGTCCGTTCAGCACAAATTCAAATTTATTAAATGGCATAACTGACGGAAGCGGATTACTATCTGCGGAATTTATATATTGAAATCCCCTGAAAAGTTTGGTGGAAGCTAAACCGGAATCGCAGGATATCTTAAGCGATTTTATTTTTCCGTTCGATAACGAAATAGAATCACCGGATATAATTTTGCAAACAATTTTCTGAGGAGGAATAATGTACTTCCCAAAGAATTTTTCTGCGGACTTTTCTATTTTTTCTTTTAATGAATCTATTGAAATGTCTTCAGCTATTTTCTGACGGATTTTAAATAATAAAATCTGTTCTCCGTTTTTTAAATCAAACTTTTTTATTTCTTCAAAAGTGCGGGCGTATTTGTTTTCAAGTAAACTTCCTGGATTGGTTTGTACTCCGTTACTATCTTTGATTTCTTTTTTTATCTCTATTGTGTAATCGGAAAAAAACGGAAAGCCATCCGCTCCTAAAATATTTATCGGAGCATTAACGAGCTTCGCATAATATCTGAGTGTTGAGGAATTAAAATTTTCCTCCTCTGAAAGCAGTCTCAGGTTAGCTTTTTGTTTACCCCGCGATTTCATATCATCAGAAATAACTTTTATTACCTCTGCATTTTTCCAATTGGTTTTATCGGGAGTGATGTTGGTTACTACCTGAGTATCGATAACAGGCAAAGCGAAATTTATTCCCGGATTAAGAAATGAAAAGAATATAAAATTTAGAACAGCAGCAGCCGTAAATATTTTTACAAATAAATTTCTTTTTTTCGGCTCGTTCTCTCCGTAAAAAAGCATACCTGAAAATAAAATACTTAAGGGGATTAACAGAGCAATTGAAAATCTCGGCAGCTTAAAATTTATGATCGTAATTAAAACATAACTCCCGATGAGCCAGTAAAGCAGAAGTCTTTTTTTCAGAAAAAAACTGTTCTTAAAGAATAGAAAAATACTTACTATAAATAGAATTGTTAAGAGTAATGAAATTTGACCGGGAATGATCTTCAAATAATAAAAAATATTTTCAGTTAAAGATAAGTTTCCGCGCTCTAGTTCATTCAACCTATTCGTTAATATCTGAACAATATTTCTAAGGTACCAGGGGAGACTTACTATTAATGCAATTATAACGGAAAGAAGAAAATTAACAATTATTCTGGATTTTTTCGCAGTAAGTACAAAACACTCTTTCAGATAATAAATAACCGGAACGATTAAAAATAAAATGACCGTCCATTTAGTAAGCATACCAAGTCCGAGCATAACTCCGAACCTTATGCTGCCCGCCCTGCTTGAAAAATCATTTGTTCTTATCAATGAATACACCGCTGCAGCAATCATAGCAGCAAGCGGAAGATCGAGCATGTAATCTCTTGTGTACTCGCTCACAATCGGGAACATGCTGATACAAAAAGCGGCAAATACTCCCGCCTCCTCATTATAAATTCTCTTGCCGATTTGATAAACCGAATAAACCAGCAGAAGGAGGAAAAAAGTCATTTCTAAAAATCCCGCAAAATCATTCTGACCGAAAATTGCGTGAAAAGGAATTGAAGCCCAGTAAACCAAAGGAGGATAATACCAGGAAACATCAAGAAGATTAGTTAATAAATCAGAAAATGTGTTTGAATTGCTTAAAGCTTTGTAAGAATCAAGGCTGTAGGAAAGGTGGTCGGCTGAGTCCCAATAAAGCGGTTTATGTCCCAGATAGTACCAAAATAAGCTGCTTCCGGCTAAAAAAAGCATTAAAAACAGTAAATATCGCCCTGATTTGTTCATTTTTTCAAATTAAAAATATTAATCATTATAAACTACGCAAAGAATTCTTTAGTACTCTACGTTTGTAAATTGAAATTCGTTAATAATAGAAGTAATTTCAATATTTCTTATAGCATATTTTTAATGAGCAATTCCGGACCTTCCGAAAACATTTCGAAGACTAAGAGTGATGATAATATTCTGATTAATAAAGCTCTTGCTGGCGACCAGACTGCCTACGAGAAGCTAATGAAAAAATATTACCAGCTTATTTATAATCTCATCTTCCGCATGATATCGCGTAAAGAAGATGTTGAGGACTTAACTCAGGAAGCATTTATAAAGGCTTTCAACTCACTTCAGAATTTTGACAGGCAGTTTGCATTTTCAACGTGGCTTTTTAAAATTGCAACGAACAATGCAATCGATTATTTAAGGAAGAAAAAATTAAATACGTTTTCTATAGATAGAGAAATTGAATCGGAAGAAAGTGATTTTAAGTTTGAGATTCCCGACGTTGAAAATAAACCTGACAGGGTAATTATAGAAGACGAAAGAAAAAAAATTCTTGATGAAGCGATTGAATCATTGCCGCCTAAGTACAAGGAAGTAATTTTATTAAGACATAAGATGGATAAAGAGTACGAGGAAATTGCAAAAGAATTAAAACTCCCGCTTGGTACAGTAAAAGCCCATATCTTCAGAGGAAGAGAACTCCTCAATAAATTTCTAAAAGATAAAATTAAGAATTATTAATTTTATCTTTTCTCTGCAACATTCCTTTTTATGAATAAGAATAAGAGTAAAAGATAGTATGAGAGAAGAAACTCCGTTAATGCGCCAGTACAGGCAGATAAAGGAAAAGTATCCCGATACTATTCTGCTGTTCCGCATGGGAGATTTTTATGAGACGTTTGAAAAAGATGCAATCACTGCTTCAAAAATTCTTGGCATTACTTTAACAAAGCGTTCAAACGGAAAAGCATCGGAAGTCCCGCTTGCAGGATTTCCGCATCATGCATTGGATAATTATTTGCCTAAGCTTGTAAGAGCAGGACAGAGAGTTGCGGTTTGTGAGCAGCTTGAAGACCCTAAGTATGCAAAGGGAATTGTGAAGAGAGATGTAATAGAAGTCGTTACTCCCGGAGCAAATTTTTCCGAAAAGCTTCTTGACCATAAATCAAATAATTTTCTCGCTGCTATTTATATAAAAGATAATGTATGCGGACTTGCATTCTGCGATATTTCTACAGGAGAATTTGCAACATCTGAAATTTTACTGAAAAATTTATATGAGCAGATTGACAGCATAAATCCATCCGAAATTTTAATTTCAAAAAGAGAAAAAGATAAAGTATTTAAAGCGCTGAATTACGATCCCGATGCTTCTTTCAGTGAAAATCAGAAAAGATGGCTCTTTACAAAAGTAGATGACTGGGTGTTTAACTCGGACTATGCCAATGAAGTTTTGACGAATCATTTCGGGACGGCTTCGCTTAAAGGATTCGGTATTGCCGATATGAAAGAAGGCGTTATTGCTGCCGGATGTATAATGAATTATCTTAATGAAACACAGAAGAACAATCTTCCTCACCTTAAAAAAATATCGAATTACAATTTTACCGATTACATAATTCTTGACCCTTCGACAAAAAGAAATCTTGAAATTACTTCATCAATGAATGAAGGCAGTCGTGAAGGAACGCTGATTTCCATTCTTGATAAGACGCAGACTGCTATGGGCGGAAGGCTGCTGAAGAAGTGGGTATCACGTCCCCTGAAAGTAAGAAATCAGATACAGTCACGACTTGATGCAGTGAATGACTTATGCGAGAATAAAGGTGAGAGGAAAGTTATAATTGAGCAGTTGAAATCAGTTGCAGATTTAGAAAGACTTCTTTCAAAAATTTCCACTGGCAGGGCAGTTGCAAGAGATATACTTCAGTTAAAAATTTCTCTGAAAAATATTTCAGAAGTAAAAAAGAAACTGGAAGGATTTACGAGCGAAGCAATTAAAAGGATAAAAAAAAATATAGTTGATATACCGGAGCTGGTTACGAAAATTGATGCATGTATAAATGATAATTTCATAGCCGGTAATGATTCTTACGGAGTGATTAACAAGGGTTACCATAAAGAGCTTGATGAAATAAAAGATATCTTGACAAACGGCAAGACGTGGATGGAAAACTATCAAAGCCAGGAGCGAAGAAGGACGGGAATAAATTCGCTTAAGGTGGAGTTCAATAAAGTCTTCGGATATTATATAATGATAACGAAGGCGAACATGGATAAAGCTCCCGCTGATTATACACGCAAACAGACTTTAGTAAACGCAGAGAGATACATTACCGAAGAGTTAAAAGAATACGAAGATAAAATTTTAAATGCAGAAGAAAAAATTTCCGGAATTGAGAGCAAAATATTCTTAGAGCTGCGTGATTTTATTTTAAGCTTCTCAGATGATATTCAGAAAAATGCAGTCATCATTGCAACACTTGATGCGCTAATAAGTTTTGCAGAAGTATCTGAGCTTTATTATTATAC
Source organism: Bacteroidota bacterium (assembly GCA_018266835.1). NCBI lineage: Bacteria > Pseudomonadati > Bacteroidota > Bacteroidota bacterium. Next base: position 1,520,460 of record JAFDZP010000002.1, read on the forward strand.
AAAGCCGGAGATAAATGATTCAGAAGTTCTGGAAATTGTGGACGGCAGACATCCCGTAATTGAAAGACTTCTACCGGCAGGTGAAAAATATATTTCAAATGATACTTTTGTTGATACTACTGAAAACCAGATACTGATTTTAACGGGACCAAACATGAGCGGTAAGTCAAGTTATCTCAGGCAGGTTGGCTTGATTGTTCTTCTGGCGCAGATAGGCTGCTTCGTTCCTGCCAAGTCTGCAAAGATAGGATTAGTAGATAAAATCTTTACTCGTGTCGGCGCATCGGATAATATTGCAAAAGGTGAAAGTACATTCCTTGTTGAAATGCATGAAGCTGCGAACATTACAAATAATGCAACGACGAAGAGTTTAATTCTTTTAGATGAAATCGGAAGAGGGACAAGCACATACGACGGAATATCTATTGCATGGGCAATGACGGAATTTTTTCATGAGAATCCGAATGTTAGAGCGAAGACGTTGTTTGCTACTCACTATCACGAACTTAACTCGCTTGCAGACACATATAAGAGAATAAAAAATTACAGAGTAGAAGTAAAAGAGTATAATGATAAAGTAATCTTTCTGAGAAAAATTACTGAAGGCACTGCAGACCACAGCTACGGAATACAGGTTGCGCAGATGGCAGGACTGCCGGATTCAATCACAAAACGCGCAAAGGAAATACTAAAAATCCTTGAAGATAAAAATTACAGAAGAAGACATAAAGATGATTTGCAGATAAGTCTGTTTGAAATAGACAACAGAACTGAAATTGAAAACGAAGCACTGACTATGCTGGATGAAATTGATATTGATAACCTTACACCGCTGGAAGCACTGAACATTTTAAAAAAACTGAAAGACTTAAAATAAAGTTTTCTAATTAACCCCAGGAATATGGAAAACAATCTCAGGCATCAGATACCCGGAATGCCATCTAAAAACAAAAATAAATCAAAGCGTGGATTTAAGATTGTATTATTCATTATAATTTTTGTCTTAGGATATTTTGCCTCTTACTATTTTATACTCCCATCCGTCTTTCCAAAATCAATTCGAGGAGACTTACAAAACATCAGAGTGTTTCCTTCATCTGACGGTAAATATAAGCTGTGGATACAGAATGACGGCACATTAAGATTTACCAGCAGAACAAATAATATGGGACAAATAAGCCTGAAGACTAAGGGCTGGTTTTGCAGAACATATTCGTATGTGTACGACCCCATATCAAAAGATGTACTGAACGGATTTAAAACTAGCTATGATGAACTTCCACCCGTTGCCGATATCTTCTATGAAAAAGGGAAAATATGGTTAGTCAATTCCTCCTCTGATGGTATTCCGCCGGAAATAAATGTATACAATGCTGAAAATTATCAGCAGGAACTGAACACAAAAACATTCTGTGATAAAAACAAAGAGCTTGCTGCCGGAATTATAAATGTTTCAGTTGATAATCAGAAACCTGTAAGATTCCGGATTTCAACAAAGGACGGCAGAGAGCTTGTATATAATCCTTCGGATGATAAATTTTTTTCCAACACAGTAGAGTTTGAAAAATATTACAAGCAGAACGACAGTACAGCTTCAGGAATTTTTGCTTTAGTTAATGAAGAAAATTCCGATAAAAGAAAAAAGCTATTCTATATAACAGGTCCGAAATATGATCTGTATTTTTCAACATCATGGGCTCAGGAAATAGTAAAGGAAAACATGAGCGCTTTCAAAAGCATGAAGCCAACAGAAATTCTTCCCGGTAAAGTTTTTATCGAGGGAAATGTATTGTTTACAGATGATGAAATTGCTGTTATAATTCACCAGGATAATGTGGGGAAAACATCTAACCGGATACTGACCTGTGTTGATAAGTCAGGAAAAGAATTATGGTCTGTACAGCAAAAAGATTTGTTCGATGAACTGAAAGGAAGAGAAGATGATTCGATGACGGAAATGTCTTTCTTGCGGACTCAGCTAACGGCACAGAGAATGGGTGATACTGTTATTTTAATATACAAACCTGTTGGCGCAATAGGATTTCAACTTGCTGACGGTAAGAAGCTTTGGGAATATGAAGATTAAATTTTCTTTATTTGGTACATAAAAATTAAAAATAAATTTTTAATCTTAACTCAACAAGTATGGATAATGAGTTTAGTTATTCTACGCGCACTACATCTTCTGTTGTACCGACAAAAAAATCAATAAATAAAAAAGTTGGCTGCGGGTGTTCAGTCATTCCGATTATTTTGCTCATTATCCTGGGGTACTTTTTTGCTTACCAGCTTATTTTTCCTTCCTTATTTCCAAAGTCAATACGGGGCGATTTACAAGGGCTTGTAATTTTTCCATCAAAGGAAGGCAAAGATAAGTTATGGATTCAGACTGACGGTTCGTTCAGTTACATAAGCGAAACAAAATCTCCCGGAAGTTATTCAGTAGGGCGTAAAGGATTATTCTGCAAAACCTTTTCGTATGTATATGACCCTTTATCTAAAGATGTATTGAATGGATTTAAAACAGATCTTGACTACTTGCCCGAAACTCCCGATATAATTTATAACGACGGTAAAATTTGGGTTGTGACAAATCGCGGACCTGCATCCATCCATGCTTACAGTTCTGAAAATTACAGTGAAGTTGTAAATAATCAATCGTTCAGTGCCAGAGTGCCAGAGCTTTCAGCAGGAATCGAAAAAATATTTGTAGACAGAAGTCTTCCTGTAAGATATGAAGTAACAGCAAGAGACGGACGAAAAGTTTATTACTGTATAAAAGATGACAAATTTTTTCCTGACTATACTGCTATGAGAAAATACTATGAGAAAGAGGATTCATCTTCATCCTCAATCTTTATGCTTGAGCGTGAGCCAAATGCAGATAAAAGAAAAAAACTTTACTACTTGTGGGGACCGAAAGGGGCTTTGTATTTTTCATCTCCGCGTCCTGAATCTATTATTCAAAATAAAGGAAGGGCGGATGAAAAACTAAACGGCAAGATGCTTTTGCCCGATAAGGCATTTATAGACGGAGAGCTTTTGTATTTTGATGCAGAAATTGCAGTAATAATTCATCAGGATAATATCGGGAAAAACGCAAACAGAATGTTAACGTGTGTAGATAAAACGGGAAAAGAGTTATGGACTGTGGGGCAGGATGTTTTATATGATGACATCAAGGCAACCGAAAAAAATGCTTTCAGCGATATGTTCTTTATGAAAAGTAAATTTGATGTACAGCGCTCAGGCAATACAGTAATGTTCCTTTTTAAACCTGAAGGAGCAATTGCATTTGACCTTAGCTCAGGGAAAAAGTTATGGGAGTTTGATGATTAAAAAATTAATTCTATTTTATATTGTACTGCCATAAGGTGTCTGCGTAATCAATAAGAGGCTGCAGTTCATCTTTCAGTCCCGGTTTTATCTTTATAGCCGTTTTCCAATATTCAATTGCTTTTTCGTATCTTTTTTTCTTGTATTCACAAAGTCCCATATTTATGAGAGCGTTTGTATTGTTCGGTTCTTCTTTAATAACTTTTTTGAAATCATCCAAAGCGTCGTCGTAACTTTCATCGCTCATTAATACTACACCTCTGCCGAAATGGGCTTCCAGATTATCAGGATTATTTTTAACTACATAATCAAAATCTTTAATAGATAGTTCGAACTCATTCATTTTAAAATAAGCATCTGCTCTGTTATTGTAAGCAGCAGCGTATGTCGGGTCTAATTTTATTGCAGCGTTGTAATCACTTACGGCTTTTTCATATTGCTTTCTTGCAAAGTATGCAAGACCTCTGTAGTTGTATGCTTTATGGTCTTTGGGGAACATCTCAAGGAACTTTGAATAAAATTTTATTGCTTCCTCGTTCTTCCCTTCTTCAAAAAGGTTTTTTCCCTGATAGAAAAAATTCAATGCTTCAAGTTTTTTTCTCTCGTTATATGAATCAAGCTTTATCTTGTAAATTTCATTTATCGGGATTGCAAAGTTAAGGTTGCTTCCTTCTTTCATACCCATAGAGCTAATTCCTATCAATTCTCCTTTGCCGTTAAGTACGGCTCCGCCGCTGCTTCCCGGTGAAATGCTTGCTGTAATCTGTATGAAGCTTTGTTTTATTTTTCCGACTTCCGAGCGCGTTCCGCTGATAATACCTTCAGACATTGTATTTTCTAATCCAAGCGGACTTCCGATTGCATAAATTTTCTGTCCGACTTTTATATCTCCGTTAGTTCTTATTTCGGGGTAAGTGCCCTGATCAATTTTTATAATAAGTAAATCGCGTTCGATATCTACACCAACAATGTCATTATATCTTATAGTGTCACCTTTATGCACGATCTGAAGTTTTTCGCATCCTTCAAAGATATGGAAATTGGTAACAATCCATCCTTTCTCGTTTATAATAACTCCGCTGCCCTGAGCTTTCGGAGAGCCTGTGAAGTCATATGAATAAAGTACTACTATTGCGTCCTGATATTTTTCGAAAATTTCTTCGGGTTTTAATTCCTGTGATATGGCATTTGTGAAGAAACTGAAGAGAAACAAACTTAATACAACTAAGGAGGGTTTCATAAACTATATTATTTTACAAAATATATAAAAAAATAATATAAATTTATATAAAAATAGTTATAGTTGAGATTTTTTTCAGAAATTTATGGCGGAGGAGTGGTAATAAAATTTATAAGAGTTACTACATACCGAAATGCAAGGAAATAAAAGAGATTTACAAACGTAAACCTGAATATGAAGTCAGCGGGAAAGCTTTTTAAAAATCTAAAGGTATTAGAATATTTTTCAAGATAAAATTCGTAAAAGGTAGATTTCGGGTCAGTGGAAGTATGGTATTGAATTACAAGAAAGCTGGCGTGAATAATGCTTAAAAGAATAATTGTTACGGGAACAAAAATAATGTAGGAAACACTGACTTTAGGAGGTAAAGTTACTATAAATACGTATGCACCGGCAGCAGTATATGATAAACGTAACCAAATATGTTTAGTAAGCATTCAAAATAAGTTTTTCTTGGCAGGTATCATTTAAATTATAAAACGTAAATCTTAAAATAAAGACTAATTAAACTTCTTTACCTTGCGATAAAGAAGTTTAATCAGCATGAATTTGTAATGCCTTTTAAAAACATCACTAATAACGATCGGGGCAATTAGCTCACCTTTGAGAGAATTTTTCCTAGTAAACAATAGTACAGTTTGTAACAATTTGTACATTCGTATACTTTTATACCGAGGATTCCCAAGAATCTATCCAAGGCTTTACGTGATTTCATTCTCCTGAAGCGCGAGTTTTTTTTGCAGTGGGGACAATTTATATTATTCGCTTTTAAGAACCCCCTTTACTTTTTTTGTTTTACAAAAATATAAAATTCTGAGCATATAAATCAAATAATTTTTATATTAATTTTTCCAAATTTATAACAATTCTTAATTATTACATAAGGTTTTTTTTTAAAATTTAATTGTTTAATTAATATCATCTTTTTTGTCTCACTAAATTCTCCGCTTATAATTTTGTAAAAATATATTCCTGATGGTAAATTCCTTATATCAAAATTAACTTCGTATTTTCCTGAAATTTTTTCTTCATTCACCGGCTCTTTTATTACACTTCCAAGTAAATTATACACAACTATTTTTATCTGTCCGTCCTTCGGAATGCTGTAGTTTATTTTTGTTGCAGGGTTTTGCCGAAGATAAGAATAAAATAATAAAAGTAATTTCCCTATTAGCAGGAATAGGGATGAAAAGCTTTACCGGAAATTATTTTATTCCTATATTATTGGAGCGCGGACACACAGGAAAGTTTAATTGAGTTCTTCACAAAATCCGTCAAAAACCCGTCATTTCAGGTGATAAAAAAAAATGGTGTTGTAAAAACAACACCGGAGTTTCTAAAACCCGACATTTTCCCGACTTTTTGAAAACATATTCTTCATTTAATTTTTATTTAAAAATATTTTGATTAATTTTCCTGTACAAACTATTTAACCAAAACCATAATAATATGAAAAAATTAATTTATCTCTTTTCATTTTTGATGCTGATACCATTTTCAGCGTCAGCTCTAAAAGCACAAAGCCAGGACGACATGAAAAAATGGGCAGACGCCATGACTCCGGGCGAAGTTCAAAAAGGAATGGCAAAAATGACAGGTGACTGGAAGTTCACATCAAAATTCTGGATGGCTCCGGGACAGGAACCAATGGTCAGCGACGGCACAGCACGCTATGATATGCTCCTCGGCGGAAGATACCTTCAATTAAAGGTAAACGGAAATATGATGGGAATGCCTTTTGAAGGAATCGGAATAACAGGTTACAACAACGTATCAAAGATGTATGAAAGCTCATGGATAGATAATTTCGGAACCGGTGTAATGTATATGACAGGAACAGCCGATGATAAAGGAGTAATTACTATGACAGGTTCAATGGTTGACCCGCTTACAGGTAAATCACAAATGGAGAAACAAGTATTAAGACAGGACGGCGATAAATTTATAATGGAAATGTATGATAACAAAGGCGGTACAGAAGTGAAAACAATGGAAATAACTTACTGGAAATAATTTAACATAACTTCAGGGACGTCTTCAGGCGTCCCTAATTTTTATAACTCCGTCCCCGGCTAATCAATCGAAAAATAAACTCATTAACAAAATTCTTTTATCATGAAAAAATCAGTTAATCTTTTTTCGTTTATTGTATTACTTTTTTTATCTGCATCTGTTTTGAAAGCACAGAGCGCAGATGACATGAAAAAATGGGCAGACGCAATGACTCCCGGAGAGCAGCAAAAAGGAATGGCTAAGATGACGGGCGAATGGAAGTTCACTTCAAAATTCTGGATGGCACCGGGGCAAGAACCTGTATCAAATACCGGAACAGCCAGATACGAAATGCTTCTTGGAGGAAGATATCAGAAAGTTACTGCAAGCGCCAGTATGATGGGAATGCCTTATGAAGGTATTGGAATTACGGGCTACAACAATGTTTCAAAATTGTTTGAGAGCTCATGGGTAGATAATTTCAGGACAGGTGTAATGTATATGACCGGAACAATGGATGATAAGGGAATGATAACAATGACGGGCTCAACTGTAGACCCTATAACCGGAAAGATACAAATGGAAAGGCAAACGATACGACCTGATGGAGACAACAAATATATTATGGAGATTTACGATACAAAAGAAGGACAGTCTGAAGTAAAAGTTGAGGAAATTATTTACGAAAGATAAATATTTTTCTTTTAGGAAGAAGGACGTTGAATTTGACCTTCTTTAATTTATACATCTCACATTTTAAAATCACAACTCAGTTTTATTAACTTAAACTTTTTAATTATGAAAAAATTAATTCTTCTTTGTTCGTTACTGGTAATTCTAACATCTTCGGTATCAACACTAAAGGCTCAGGATCAGGAGACAATGAAACGCTGGATGGAATATATGACTCCCGGTGAACAGCATACAGCTATGGCAAAATCGGTCGGTGACTGGAAGTACACGTCAAAAATGTGGATGGACCCTGCACAGCCGCCGACAACAATGGACGGCACAGCAAAGTTTGAAACAGTTTACGGCGGAAGATATTTACAGGCAAAAATTACCGGTACAATGATGGGAATGCCTTTCGAAGGAACATCATTAACCGGTTATAACAATGCTACAAAAAAATATTTCAACACTTGGATTGATAACATGGGAACAGGTGTAATGGTAACTGAAGGTACAAGCGATGCTTCAGGTCTTATTACTTTAACCGGCTCTATGTTTGACCCTACCACAGGGAAGAATTGCACAATGAGAGAAACATGGAAGATGGATAACGCCAATAAAATGACTATGGAAATGTACAGCACACCTGAAGGCGGAACGGAAAAGAAAGATATGGAAATAGTTTACACAAGATAATTTTATAAAAAAGGGGCGTTTTAAAACGCCCCTTTAAAATAAATACTATTCAGATTTATAAATTACTTTATTAGTATCATTTGTTTTGAAGCTGTAAACTCACCGCTTGTAATTTTATAAACATAAATTCCGCTTGAAAGATTTGCTGCATTGAAATTAATATCATAGTTGCCTGCAGCCCTATTCTCATTCACAAGTGAAGCAACTTCTTTTCCGAGTAAATCAAATACAGCAAGCTTTACAAATCCCGGTTTAGGGATTGAGAAATTTATTACCGTGGACGGATTAAAAGGATTCGGATAATTCTGCTTCAATTCAAACCCTGAAACAACAACAGGAGAATTGTTTCCTAAGGAAACAACCGATGGTCTGTTATAAACTCCGTCATGTCTTACATTGTACTGAAAAACCGGAAGTACAATTTTAGAAGCGTTGTAGTTCTTTCCTGTATTCCAAAGATATAAATTTATATTTGCAGTCGCGCCAAAACCCGTTTGTCCCGAGCCGATAATATCAAGAATTCCGTTTCTGTCGATATCGGTTAAACATGGAACATTAAATAATGTTGTTCCTGTTAATGTCAGGGGCCATCCTGTTACTGGTGTGCCGTCACTATTGTAGGCAAGGTACTGACCTAGTCCGCTTCCGGATGTAGTGTTATCGTCAATGATTAATTCCATACTGTTGTCGTTATCAATGTCTCCGATAAGTATCTGGCTGTTGATTGCGTTCAGAGTTCCTATTGGAAATCCTGTAAGCGGGTTGCCGTTTATATCCCAGCAATAAAGTTTATCAATAGGTGTTCCGCTTAGCACCTGGTCACCAACTGCAACATCAAGTACGTTATCACCATTAATAAAACCAACTGCAGGGGGAGTGTAAACCCAGTTGTCCGTTATCTTCGGCCAGCCTGTATAAACACTTCCGTCATTTTTAAGAATGGTTACACAGCCTGTTCCGGTTTGCGACTGCGAACCGAATATAATTTCTCTTTTGCCGTCGTTGTTGACATCGGCAAGAACGGGGGAAGAGTATGAGTTTTTAAAATCACCGGGGAGAACGTATGGAAAGCCTGCGAGTAAATTCCCGTCTTTATCCCATGCATAAAGAGATGTATATGATTCTGAAACAATTTCAGGAACTCCGTCACCTGTAATATCGCCCACTGCTGAGCTGGATGCAGGAACGTGGTTAATAGGTTTTGGCCAACCGGGATAAACGGTTCCGTCTCCTTTATAAACCCAGACTTCACCTGCGCTTGATAATCTTTTGTTAACTATAATTTCCAGCTTGCCATCATTGTCTAAATCTGCAAGGACTGGTGTACGTGAAGAGTAGCCCGGTGAAATAGGGAAGCCTGTTACGGCTGTTCCATTTTTTTTATAAGCATAAATTTTTCCTTGTGAGCTTCCGAATGTAGAAACACATACAATTTCTTCCTGCCCGTCGCCATCGATATCACCAAATGCAGGCGCGCCTTGCAGCGGCTGAGTGCCAACATTAATGGGCCATCCTGTAACATTTGAACCGTCTTTGTTATAAGCATAGATTGTAGTGTTTATGTTTATAACAATTTCGAGGTCGGGGTCAGAATCCATATTGCAAAAAATAGCGCCTTCAAATGTTGTACCTGCATTCACTTTTGGAAATCCCGGAAACGTTGGAAGCGTATCCATGGGAGATGCAACATTGTAAGGAGCGGTGATTTTATTTTTGGGGTTTGATATTCCCATTACATCGGGAATATTTACTTGTGAAAAAACATCTGAGAAGAGAGACGAACAAAATACTAATAGAAGGGGCAGCAATACTTTTTTCATCATGATATGTTTAATTTATAAACAAAAATTCCAAATCTAAAATTAAAAGTAAATGCAGGAATAAATTGTTTTATAAAAGGAAAACCCGTTTCGTTAAACAGACCGAAACGGGTTTGCTATTGGCAGTAATTGGGAGAATATAGAAAGTGTCAGATATTTATCAGCAATGCTTTCTCTGCCGAAAACGGCACGATTACATGTGATGTGAAATTGTGCGAGTTTTTCATAGAGGTTTTATTTTTAAATTTTTTGTTTTCTGCTTTTCCTTGAAAATGAATGTCATTTTCAAATGCAGATAAAATTAGCTCTTTTTTATGCCTTAATACAAAGAAACATTTAAGGCTGTGTGAAAGGAGATTTTTAAAAAACGCTAAATACAGCTTAAAATTGAAGAAAATGTATTGAAATGTGTGACGATATGTATCGTTTTTTTTCGTATTTTCCGCATATAAGGAATGAAAAACACGCGAATAGCAGAGATTTTAAAAACTTTTACAGAAAAAGAACTGAAGGGCTTCGGTGATTTTGTCTCGTCAAAATATTTCAATCAGAGCGATAAAATAGTAAAGCTATTTGAAATCCTTAGCAAGTATTATCCGGATTTTGAAGGCGATGAACTTGAAAAAGAGAAAGTGTTTGTAAAACTCTTCGGAAAGAAAAAATACGAAGACGAAAAAATGCGGACGCTGATTTCAAATTTAATGAAACTCTGCAAAAAATATCTCATTCAGTTAGATATAGAGTCAAATGCAAGCCGGACAAATCTCCACTTACTAAATCAGTTAAAAGACCGCGGACAGAAATCACTTTTTGATTACGAATACAATAAATTGAATTCCGCTCTTGAGCAAAACTGCTATAAAGAGAGGGAATATTTTTTTGTAAAATACTATATGGAGCAGGAGATGTATTACAGTAACCCTACTTCAATAAACGATAATTATCTTCAGCAGCCTTTGATTGAAAAAGTTTCAAACAATTTTGAAATCCTGTTTCTCATTGATGCACTGGAAATAAATTACAACAAGCTTACCAGAAAGAGTAAAGTAAATTACAATCCCGAATTCATTTTTTTAGATGTAATAAAATCAAAAATAGAGAACGGAGATTATTCCGAGATTCCTATTATTCCTCTGAAGTACTACATCTTTATGTGCGTTCAGAATCCCATGCAGGAAGAGTATTATGCACAAGCTGAAAAGATTTTCTATGATAATCTTGAAAGAATTTCTCCCCATGAAAAACCATATATCAATACAGGACTGATAAATTATTGCTGGCTGAGAGTTGGTACAGGAGATGTTAAATACTTTCGCAAGGTATTTGAAATGTATAAAATCGGGCTGGAAGAGGGGATATACTTTTATGAGAATAAATACCTTCTTAACTCTTTATTTAACGGAATAGTAAAGTGCGCATGTTATCTTAAGGAATACAAATGGCTGTTTCAGTTCATACACGAATATAAAAACAAAATTGACCCCGAGCACAGAAAAGAAATTGTGAATGTTGCGTACTCAAAATATTATTTTGAGATAAAAGATTTTGATACTGCGCTTAAACATGTTAATAAAATAAACCCTACCAATTCGCTGCTTAAATTAGAAATAAAAGTGCTTACAATAAAAATTTTATATGAACTGAATTATCTTGAAAGCGTTTACTCATCCATTGATTCTCTGAAGCATTTTTTCCGGAACAACAAATTGCTTCATCCGGGAACAATAGAGCAGGGTTATGCATGTTCAAAAGCATTTAAAAAACTGTGTGACCTGAAAATAAAAAAAGATAAAAAAGAATTAGAGTTTTTCAGAAAATCGATAAACGAATCCAATGAGCTTGGAATGATAAATACCAGATGGATTACGGAAAAAATTGATGAAATATTAAAATAATATGCAGAATACAAGATTAATAGAGCTATTAAGAACATTCAAAGAAAAAGAATTTCTCGGGCTGGAAGATTTTATTTCTTCAAAATACTTCAATAAAAATACTCAGATAATAGAGTTGTTTTCCCATGTAAAAAAGTATTTTCCTTTGTTCGATTCCGAAGAGCTTAGCAAACAAAATCTTTACAATAAAATCTTCGGTAATAAAAAATACAGCGATGAAACAATGCGGACGCTTATTTCGGGACTGATGAAGCTTACAAAAAAATATTTGATTCAGATTGAGCTTGAAAAAAGAAATCCTTATTCCAATTTGTTTCTTCTTGAACAGCTTAGAGTCCGAGACCAGGAAAATCTTTTTGAATATGAGTTCAGCAAAGCAGATAAATTCCTTGAAGAAAATTTATATAGAGAGGGAGAATATTTCTTAGCCAGGTATTTAAGTGACTTCATGAATTTCTACGGGCATCCATCAGGTTTTAAAGATTCAAACTTAGAAAGTAACCTGATATATAAAATCGGCGCTAGCCTTGAGCGATATTTTTTACTCGAAGCAATGGATGTTAATTATCAGATGCTCACAAGAAAAATAAAAATGAATTACCAGCCGAAATATATTTTCCTGGAGCATATAAAAAGCAAAATAGAATCAAATGAATACAACGATGCGCCGCTCCTGCCATTGAAATACTATTCGTTTATGGCAATTGAGAACAGAGATAACGAGGAATATTTTGAAAAGTGTCAGGAATTATATTTTCAAAGCTTTGATAAAATTTCTGAGTTTGAACGCGGTGCTATTCATCTGGCTATGGTAAATTATTGTATGCTTAGTATTTCCGCAGGAAAAGAAAAATATTTTGAAAAATCTGTAGTGTTGTACAAATTTGCGCTTGAGCATAATCTGTATTTTCAGAATAACAAATATTTGCTTCCTTATATGTATCACAATATTGTGAAGAATGCAACGTACATAGGGGATAATAAGTGGGCTTATAACTTTATTTTTGAATACAAAAATAAAGTCCCGCCGGAAGTAAGAAAGGAAGTAGTGAATGTATCATACGCAAAATATTATTTTGAAACAGGGGACCTGGATTCAGCATTAAAACACATTAATAAAATTAATCCACAGAATGCTCAATTAAAGTTTGAAGTGCTTACATTATTTATTAAGATCTTTTATGAACTGGATTATGTTGAAAGTGTCTATTCATCAATCGAGTCCTTAAAGAGATTTGTCAAAACCAATAATTCGCTTGCTCCATCATTTATTACCGGCGGAAAATATTTTTCAACTTACATGCGCAAATTTATGGACCTTAAAGAGAAGTTCAGGAAGAACGATCTGGATTATCTCAGAAAAGAAATCAGTTCTATACAGGATTTCGGTTTAATTAACCGGAAGTGGATTTTACAGAAAATTGACGCCGTTTTAAAGAAAAGATAAATAGTTGAAACTATTGCGGGATTTTTGCTGTACAATATCAGTAAATACCCGGAACCCGAGTATTTTACATAATTTATTCTAAAAAGAAATTTCGATATATTAAATAAAAATCATTATGAGCGACTTACAAACACAACTAAATACGGTTAAAGCAAACGAATCGTGGCTTGAAAAAATCAAACGCTATATTCCAGGTTATGACGGATATGTAAATAAAGATAATGCAAGAGAGCTTGATACGATTGTAAGAAATCAGCTTGCAGCTAATCTTGAAGCAAATAAAACAAGAATAAAAAATGCTGTTTCAAGTCTTTCTAAAAACGGAAGACTTTTTGAAACAAGTGATATAGATAAGATCGATAAAAAGAATGAGAACTGTATTGCTCAGTTTAAATCAGCAGCGCGCGGTTACAGCGGAGCATTTGACGTTGTTAAAATAAAAGAAGATAAGCTGAACAGGATTTACGAATTTGATAACGCGCTTTTAACAGATGTTGAAAACATTAACGCTTTATTTGCTGCTTTAGAAAACAATGCTGCGGCAAATCTTGACGTTTCTCCCGATGTTGCAAAAGTTTCTTCAGCTTTAGATGAGCTGCTAAGGAAATTTCAGGAAAGAGAAAATCTGCTGCACGCTTTTAATTAACATCATTCAAAAAGAAAATTTAAATTTAATTATATGGCACTTTTAGATGTAATACAATTTTTTGATGAAACAGGAAAAACCATGGTTCATCGTGAGCCGCAGGACGGTTCATCTGCAATAAGATTAGGTTCGCAGTTAATTGTTCAGGACTCACAGTCAGCTTTATTTTATCGTGACGGTAAAGTTCTCGATGAATTTACGGCAGGAAGACATACCTTAACGACTGAAAATATTCCGCTGCTTACGAAATTAATAAGCCTTCCGTTCGGCGGAACATCGCCGTTCCAGGCACAGGTGTACTTCCTTTCAATGAAGAAATTCATTGACTTGAAATGGGGTACAAAGTCACCTATAAATTTCAGAGACAGTGAGCTTACCTATGTTCAGCTAAGAGCATCTGGTAAATTCTCCATTAGAATTACAAATCCGAGACAATTCATGCTGGAAATAGTTTCCACACAGGGATTATTTACAACGAATGACATCGAAGATTATTTAAGAGATGCAATCGTTTCAAGACTGAACAGCGTACTTGGTAAAAATCTCAAAACGGTGTTTGAGCTCGGACAATATTTTGCGCAGATTGAATCGGGAGTGAAAGCTGAAGTTGCTGACTTCTTCAATGCTATGGGTATAGAGCTTACCGATTTAATTATCGTTGGTATTGTGCCACCGGATGAAGTACAGGAAAAAATCAATGAGAGAAGTTCAATGGGTGCGCTTGGAAATCTTGACCAGTATATGAAATTCAAAACTGCTACAGCAATTGAAAAGGCTGCAGAGAATGAAGGCGGCGGCGGAACGGCAGGACTTGGAGTCGGACTTGGCGCTGGAATGCAGATGGCAAATATGATGGGACAAAGTATGAATCAAAACAATAATCAGAACCAGCAGAACAACCAGCAAAATCAGCAGCAGGCAAAAATGTCTGTTGATGAAATAATGAGCGCGATAGAAAAATTAGGAAAGATGAGAGATGCAAAGCTTATAACGGATGAGGAGTTTGATACAAAGAAAAAAGAACTTTTAGCAAAAATGTAAAACATGGCTCAACAAGTTTTAGATAAAGTTCGTTGTCCTCAATGTGGCGCGGATAACGATCTGCCCGTTGACGAGAAATTTCTTGAGTGTGCTTACTGCGGTTCGGCTATTTACGTTGATAAACGCAAAGTCGTAACGCACTTTGTTGTAGCATGCAATTTCAATAAGCAGGATGCAGAAGGTAACTTACGAAGATGGATGGCAGGCAATTTTCATGTAAAGGATTTAGATAAGCTGGCTCAGATATCACAGGTGAATTTCTATTATTTCCCTATGTGGTATTTTAAATCTAAAGATACTTCATCCGAAAAAATTTATCTTCAGCCTGCAACATCTACGTCCATATCTGAAATTAAAAAAATCAATATTCCTGCAGGAAGCCTGAAGGTATTTAAAGAAAAAGAATTCAATGCTTCTGAATTCATTGTTCCCGATGTAATGTACGATGCTGCGCAAAGCTGGCTGCAGCAGTCAGGTGTGAATCTTGATACGATAGCAGAGTCTGACTTAGTCCACATTCCATTTTATCAATTCTATTATACATATAAAGGACAGCAGTACACTGCATTAGTTGAAGCATCTTCAGGTAAAGTATATGCAAATGTCTGGCCGACAAAATCAGAAGCGCCGTTCAGAGTAATGTTCGGTGTTGGTATATTTGTTTTTCTGGTAATGAGTCTGATATCTTTCGCAATTGGTTTTATGATTGAGAAAAAAGCGGCAGTAGCACTGGTCTCGGGAGAAATGATAAAATTTCCTTTGTATATAGTTGCAGCAGTTCCGCTTATAGTAATTGCATATTTCATAGCTAAAAAAGTTTAATTAGAGATTTAATGGATACAACGGTAACAGCTCCTGTAAAAAAAGAGAAAGTTATAAAGGGCATAACATGTCCTGCATGTAATGGCGAGCTTGATTTAAAAGAGGGCATAAAAACATTCAACTGTAAATACTGCGGAACACTTCTTGCCGTAAAAGGAGAGAGCGGCGCCGCAAAATATTATGTACCGAAGACCATAAAAAAAGAAGATGCTATAGGCAGGACTTTCAACTGGCTGGATAAAGGTATTTCAAAAGCTAAAGGCCTGAAGGCAAGCTCAAAGATTGATGAGGCGTTCTTAACTTATATTCCTTACTGGAGAGTCAGAGCCGATGTAGTCGGCTGGGTGTTCGGTCAGGAAAGAAGGACAAGAACGGTTAACAACAGAACTGAAACATATTACGTTGACGTAGAGAAAAAAATTCAGCAGTCGTTTGATAGAACATTTCCTGCATGCGATGTTGCAGAGCTTGGAGTTAAGCAGGTAAATCTCACAGGGGATGAACTGCTTCCCGTTGATGTTGAAAGCCTTCAGCAGGACGGAATGATGTTCAATATCGTTTCCTCAGAAAAAGAAATTTATGACTATGCAAAAGATAATTTTGCCTCGATGGCAAGAGCTTCTGCAAATGTTGACAGAGTTTCATTCGAGCATTATGATTTAGTAAGAGATGATTTGAATGTTGTTTATTATCCTTTATGGGTAGTGCGTTATGTTTTTCAGAACAGAACATACCAGGTTATTGTTGACGGTCAGGATGGAACAATCTGCTACGGTAAAGCCCCGGGTAATAATTTATTCCGAGCCGTTATGGGAATTCTTGGAGTCGGCGCAGGCATGTACCTGGCAACTTTATTTGGTGCATTTGCCATAGGAGAAAGCTCAGGGAAAGGCGCACTCGTTGCGTACATAGTAGCTCTTGTTGCAGGAATATTTTTAATTAAATGGGGATACAAAAAATTCAGATACGGCGGCGAGATAGAAGAAGGAACAGGAATAATCGAAGAGAAGGCAGTGACTCCGGTGAAGACACAGTCCAGCCAGGGATTTGATATAGCTAAAGATGTCGTAACTTCAGTTGCAATTGGAAGCGTAATGGATGCTGTGTTCAGACAGATGCGAAGATAAATTTTAAACTCCAAAATTTTAACAATGTCAGATTTTAAATTAGTTGCCATAAAATGTAAATCATGTGATAGCGGACTTGTTGTCTCGCTTAACGATAATATAACTTATTGTCAGAGCTGTGGAAGCGGATGGGAAATTATTGACGGTGAGCTTCATCCGATTGAAATAAATTTTGCTGCCGCAGCAATGCGCGGAGACGGCGAGCTTGTTTACAAACCATTCTGGCTGGTGACAGCTAACATAAATATTCTGGAGCGGGAATCATCCGGAGGATTTTTCTCTAATCTCTTCGGCGGCTCTAAAGAGCAAACTTCCGGCACAATAAAATTTTATATTCCCGCTTTTACATGCGAGCTTGAAAAAATGAAAAATCTTGCGCTTGCATTTACAAGCTCAAATCCCGTTGCATCACCTCAGAAATTTAATACCAGACTTGTAGGCTTCAACTACGGTAAAGAAGATGCAAAAAAACTTGCTGAATTTTTATTGATAACAATTGAAGCAGAGAAATCCGATACAATAAAAACTTTCCGCTACGATATGAATTTTGAAAAGCTTGAGATACTGGGTATTCCATTCTACCGCCTTCCTAATAACAAAATGAAAGATGCGTTAATGGGAATAGAAATTTAATCAATGATTATCTTTTTATTTTTCTTAACCATTTCATCTTAAAACTCAGGTTTTACTACTAAGCACGTCCGTATTTTCAAAGAACTAAATTATTGTAAAAACTTATATCGAAAATTACGCCCCCTCGTAAGTTTTGGCTTAACCTGTTGATTTATCAGAAATGCGTTTGTAAGATTTTTCACTTCCCCTCTTCCTGAAATTCATTTCTTCCTTATCGGTCAATTTTTCTTTTTCGTATGTTCTGTAAGGGAGCGGCTGAGGCGGATTTGCCTTTAGCTGCTTCACTTCACTCTCCGGCAAAGCGTTTGTATTTGCGCCTTCAAGATATGCATCTTCCCTGTCCAGTCCTTTATGAAACATTTTTCTGATGCTTGAGTATCCCCACTCCGATGTGCTTAAAATATATTCATCATCTTTCTTTTTACTCTGTGTATATTTTTTCTGCGGTGCTGTGCCGTTTTGCGGAAAAGTCGCGAGATACCACTTAGTAGTTTCCTTATCGTTGCAGATTATTGCATCAAATATATTGAGCTGGGCGTAATCATAAATGCGCGATTTTTCCTGCTCAAGCATTTCCAATATGTCACAGTTCTCCGGCTTATGAATGAATTGCGAGACGGCTGCGCGCGTTACACGCAGGTCATCTGCAACCCGCTGAATTATTCCGAACGAAAAAGGAACTCTGGATATGACTTCTTTTCTTGTGAGTTTCATATAGTGATGTAATTTTAAGATTTCAAAAAATTACAAAATAATAATAACAGTTTTTTAAAAACATACGGGTGAACCTATTAGCACTAATAGGGAAGAAAAGAAAAAAAGCGCTTGACAGAAAACTTTAAACTTATGGATTAATTAGATGCGTATAGGGATTTGCAAAGTCATAATTAAAATTATCAAGTCTTCTCCAGAATTGAGTGCGGTTTATTTTGCATTCAATTTCATTGCTGTGGAGCTTTAAAGTTTTTTTATAATTGTAGGGGTCGGCAATTTCCAATTCTGCTCTTATTTTAGTTTCAAAATCACCTTCAAATATAGGGAATATGTATTGCTGAGCGTTATTTTTTGAGAGCATTATCGGAACGTAATCAAAATCAATAAAAAAATTAAACTGTCCTTCAATATATTTCCACTCTTCTTTTTCATTCAGTGCCTGAAGACGGATATTTATAAATTCCGTTATACCAACCTTAACAACGGTATCATAGGTATTTATTATGTACATTTCAAATGCTTTAAATCGATTAGAAAGCAGAACAGCATCTTTATCATTTACAAACAATGTTATCCCCTTTTGCTTAATTTTACTTTTATTAAAATCTATTGTTCTTTTTCCTTTAACACGGCTTGGTTCATAGTTCATCTCTTTTATGTAATCAATATTTATTACAGATTCTTCCGGAAATAATTTTGATTTGTAAATAAGCCTGCGGGATTTATTAAAACAATAATAATAAGATGAATCGAATGCTGATAATGTCCCGTTTTTGTTGATTATAAAACGGAACACGTTTGTAACAGTATCTTTCTTTTGAAGGTCATTCCCTATAAAAATTGAAACAACCGGAGTTTTGTAGTAAAAATTTCCCGATTCTTTAAAGAATAATATTCTTCTTTTTAAATTCCAGTTTCCGTATTCCTCCAGCGAGTAAATTTCTTTTTCCTGATAAGGAATAAGCTCATTACCTTTAGTATCATATAATGCGTATAAAGAATTTTTTTGAAGTATAATATAATTTTTATCGTTGTTTTCAGTTTTTATAAGATCGTAGGCATTTGTATCTATAATCCTTTCCCCCATATCATTCATTAAAACACTTTTTTTCCAACCTGTATAATTCACAAGAAAAGTATTTTCTGTTAAAGGTTGTATATAAAAGATTTGTTTATCTATGTAAATTTTTTTATTTCCGTTTAAAATAATTGCTGATGAATCATCTTTATAATTTCTGTTTATTATAACTGCGGCAGTATCATTCAGCAAAGTAAATGTATAATCGTTGCTGTAATTCTTAAAATCAAAATCAAAAATTTTAAGTTCTCCGGTCTTGCTTACGTAACCTTTTTTTTCGGTACCTGCAGAATCGCCGTATAGAGTTACCCTTACTCTGCCATTGCTTACGGAAGCATATTTATATTTCTCAGGGGTAACAATAAAATTAAATTCAGAATTGATAACAGATACTTCGTACTCAGGTCCGTTTTTAATATTACCTGAAGGGATAATTTTGTAAACAGATGCAACTCCGTTTTCAAATTCGCCTATCTCGGAAAAAACAGTATCGATTATAAATTCTCCTTTTGAATTTATAATTCCGCTGTGCTTGTAATATGTTTTAACAATTGCTGCTGAATCAGTAATGAATTTTACTGATGAGTAATTAGGAAAAAAAATTTCTTTTCCGTCTGCGAATAAAAAACCTGCGGTGCTGTCTTTATAAATAAGCGCAGTACCGTTTCTAAAGCTTTCTGCATAGTCATATTTAGGCTGAACAACGTATACGCCCTTTGTATTTATAAAGCCGTACTTGCCGGAAATTCTTGCTGCTGCGGGACCATCATAAAAATCATATGCGTTTGCAAATACAGGCTTGATAGCAACTTTTCCCGTTGTATCAATATATCCGACTTTGCCTTCAGAAAAAATTCTTATTAATGAGTTACCATATGCAATATCTTCTGGCGATTGCAAAATTGATTGCGCTGAGGAAATTAAGGGAAGAGAAAAAATAAGGATAAAAATGAGGAGAAGAAATGCGAGAGAGAACTTTGATTTCTTCATGATAATATTATAAGTTACTTAATTAAAATATACAAATACTTTTGGAATAAGTAAAGAGTTATTGTTTATAAAAATCCTTGTGGATTAAATCTTTGTGTTTGTTCTCACGTATAAATAATAAACGGCTGACACAATTTTAGCAGTAAATAAAAACAGGCGATGTTAGTTTTTATTAAATCAGTTCACACATTTATATGGCTTGTAATGACCTGCGCAAACTTTCTTGCGTTTTACTTTGCTTATATAGGAATGTTTGATATGTGGTTCTGGATTCCATGCCTGCTGATAGTCTCTGAAATATTTATTATTCTTTTTAATAACTGGAGATGCCCTATAACACCTATAGCGGAGAAATATACAACTGACAGAAAAAGTAATTTTGATATTTACCTTCCCGAATGGCTTGCAAAAAATAACGTGAAAATATTTTCAGTGATAATTGTAGTGGAGATATTGATTGTGAGTGTGAAAGGAGTTTTTAAGTAGTTAACCATCCCCTCCTTATTAAAGAGGGGAAAGTAATTTGCAAAAAGAATTTTACGGACAACTGACAACGAATAACAAATAACGACCAACTATTTCCCCATCATCTTTTCATTAAACTCATTGCTTTTGCCTCTGGGAATTGTGAGTGAGTTCCAGTTATCCTTTGCAAGAAATCTTGCCAGGTAAACTATCTGACCTATGTGATATCCGTAATGATATATCTGTCTGTTGATTGCCTGAATTACAGTGTGCGGCTCTTTTCTTATCATAACGACTTTTGATAAATCGTTTTCAGTGAGAGAGTTGAGCGCGTTGAAAAGACATTCCCATCCTTTTTCCCATCTTTCCTTTATGTCGTCTGTATCTGTATAAAAAATTCTTTCGAATTCAGAATCTCTGTGACGCCATTCTTTTTCACCGTCCGTTGTAAGGAAGTCAGTCCAGCGTGAAAGCATATTACCGGAAAGGTGTTTTATAATTGTGGCAATGCTGTTTGATTGCTCGTTAGGCTCAAAGAAAAAATCTTCATCTTTTATCTGCGCCATTGCTTTATCGCCGGCTTTTTTTATATCGTGAAAGTTCTTTATTGCATTGGTAAGATAGTCAAGCCCGATTGACATTTGTTCCATATTCAAAAATTCTATATTCCAAAAATTATTTTGGAAAGTTACTTAAGAAATGAAATAAAATGAATATAAAAAATAAATCCGGACAGTTGCCGCACCGCCCGGATTTTTAGGAGAGTTAACCAACAACAAATGATTTATTACTTCATGAGTATCATTTTTTTTACATCGGTAAATCCGTTCACGTTCATCCTGTAAAAATATGTTCCTCCCGGCAAGCCTGTAGCATTAAAACCTATCAGATAGCTTCCGGCAGTTTTATACTCGTTTACAATATTCAAAACTTCCTTTCCAAGTACATCATACAAAACAATATTTACAAATCCTTCTTCAGCAACATTGTATTTTATGTTTGTTGACGGATTGAAAGGATTTGGAAAATTTTGTGCCAGTTCATAACTTTTAATTACTGTATTGTTAGGGGTTGTATTTACTAATGTACCTGAACATCCTGCGGCAACCCAGATGTTGATAGGACCGTTTTCAGGATACAGTGCAAAGCAGCTGTCATTATCTGCAAACCTGTAACCTGCACGAGGACCAACGGTTTCCGAGGTTGCATCAATTGCATTCATCTTTGATAAGTGAGTTGTTACTCCTTGTGAATTTACTGTGACATAATGAATGTTATCAATGGCGCTGCTTGTTTCGAAAGTGAAGTAGTGCATGTTTGAATTTCTTCTTCCCATTATATCGGGCGGGTAATTCGGGTCTGTGCCGCTTCCCCAGAGTGTACTTTCACCTGCAAGCACTGCAAAGTTTCCGAAGTTCAATGTTCTGAAATACTTAACATTCCAGTTTGAAGAAGTGAGCTGCCTGAATACACAAATTACACTTCCGTTAGTATTTCCATTGGAAGATAATCTTGCATGTGATTTCGGATCAGTGGTGTTAGAGCCGTATTGATAGTGTCCCTGAGTTGGTGGTGTACCGTTTATATCGGATTTTGCAAAAAATATTCTGTTGCTATCAGGAACTCCGCTGAACGATACTACAAGGGAATCGCTGGTGCCGTTTCTTATATAGGCAATATCAGAGTAAAGTGTTCTGTAATAATTTGCAGGGGCTACTGCGCATTGCCACCAGTAATTTCCTGACATGTAGGAAACTGCCGGCGCTGTTGCAGCGTAAGGATTTGTTATTCTTGCGAATCTTTGTGTGTTAACTCTTATGCTGGTAGCACTTACTGAATCATAAGAACAGACCAGATATAAATAAGCGTTGCTAGGATAATTTGCGTTGTCGGAAGTGATTCTTATATTATAGTATCTTCGTGTGGCTTCAACATCCGGCCATGAGAGAACAAAAAATGCTCCTGCGAATGTAGGTGCCTGCAATACTATACCGCCTGTTAAATATGTGCTTGTTGTTGAAGATCTGTATCCGTAAACAGTCCAGATATATTTTTGTCCGGTGGTATTTTCAATGATTTCCATATCAAGATCTTCATAGGAGATCTTGTCTGTTCCGCCCAGTGAGGCATATGCATATCCTGTCCACGATAATCCGCCGTCAGTAGAGTAAGTCCAGCGTAAAGAATCAGGACTGCTGGCATTTGCGGAATATACGTAGCATACCCATATCTTACCTGCTGTAGTTCCTCTTTCTTCAACGGCAATTGCCATAGCTTTAAGAGTTACTGCGGGGTTATTGAGTATTCTTGTATTTCCGATTAAGTCTATTTGCGGATGTGTGTTTTCAGGTGCCGGAGATATTGTACCTCCAATGTAGCTATCTTCAGAGAACTTATCGCCTCTTTCAAGTGCGAGTCTGCGTTCAAGTTCAGATAGTTGATTTCTGTTGGCAGAGTTATCCGCTGCTTTCAGATTTTTGATTTGCTCAATCAGATTTATTTCAGTCTGACTTTTTTCTTTGACTGCCCGTAAGCCCGTAATATCGTTGTAGCTGGTTGTATTATTGCCCTGGTAAATTTGTAGAGCAGTGTTGTTGGGAGTGAGCTCTTGTGAGAAAATAGAAGTTGTATTCATCAGTGCAAACATCATCAGGATAAAGAGAAAAAACAAAGTACACGTTTTCATTTTAACCTCCTTTAATTTTTTAATGTGTTTTTATGTGAAGAGTTTTGCCTCCTTTTAAATTTTATTATGAATCGATTATCAAAAATTTAGCGGTACTAAATATTATTTATAAGTCAAATAATACTGACTTAACCGTTTTTACCTATGAAAAATAAAAATTTGAAAACAACATTAACACAAATTAAAAATTTTATTCTTGAATAAAAAAAATTAATGTTATAACTTGCCGTTCACTTCCTGATAAAATTTCAACAGTTTACTTTTCAATTCATCAGTTGGTTAAATAGTTTATAAGGGATAAAGTTTTCACTGCAAAATTATTTGCAAATTAACCTGTAAAATAATAACGATTGTAAAAACAGGGCTTTGCAAACTATTTTAGTATAATGTAAATCATAAATAAAAGTCAATAGTGATATTTTTTAAAACTGTTTGCATTTCAAAAAGAGTTCTATTAATTTTGAATTCATAACCCTAATTTCGATGCGTTATTTTACTCCCCCAAAGAAAAATTTATTATTAATTATTGCTCCGGTTATAAATAGTTAATACTAAATTTTTCTTAATTACTTTTTTTTAATTTTTTTAATCTTCCCTGCATGAAAATAAAAAGACTTCTTGTCGATAAAGGCAGAACGGCCTTTGAAATGATAGAATTCGAAAAGAGAACTTCTGTTATCCGAAACCCGGATGGTTCGATCGTATTTGAGATGAATGATATTATGGTACCGAAACAATGGTCGCAGGTTGCGACCGATATTCTTGCGCAGAAATATTTCCGCAAGGCAGGTGTTCCCAAACATTTAAAGAAGGTTGAAGAGAAAGGTGTTCCCGGGTGGCTTTGGCGCTCTGAACCCGACGAAGAAAAATTAAACTTAATTGTTGACGAAGAAAAATATACCTCAGAGACAGACTCACGCGAAGTTTTTCACAGACTTGCAGGATGCTGGACTTACTGGGGATGGAAACATAAATATTTCAATAACGAAGACGATGCAGTAAATTTTTATCAGGACCTATGCTATATGCTTGCAATGCAGATGGCAGCTCCGAACTCACCGCAATGGTTCAACACCGGCCTTAACTGGGCATACGGCATTGCCGGACCTTCACAAGGTCACTACTATGTAGATGCTGAAACAGGGAAGCTTACAACATCTACCGATGCTTATACTCACCCGCAGCCTCATGCATGCTTTATTCAATCCGTCAGCGATGATTTAGTGAATGAAGGCGGCATTATGGACCTTTGGGTTCGTGAAGCAAGATTATTCAAATACGGTTCAGGCACAGGCTCGAACTTCTCTAACTTAAGAGGTTCAGGCGAAAAATTATCCGGCGGCGGACGCTCATCGGGCTTAATGTCATTTTTAAAAATCGGTGACAGAAGCGCAGGCGCAATTAAATCCGGCGGAACAACACGCAGAGCTGCTAAGATGGTTACACTTGATTTAGACCATCCCGATATCGAAGAATATGTAAACTGGAAAGTTGTTGAAGAAGAAAAAGTTGCTTCACTTGCAGCAGGTTCAAAATTACTGAACATTCATCTTAATAAAATTATTAAGTCCTGCAATACAGTACATCCTGAAAACGACGGCTACGACAGAAAAACAAATAAAGCTCTTGCTCAGGCAATTAACGAAGCAAGAAAAGCTTTCATACCGGAAAATTATATTGAGAGAGTAATTCAGTTAGCAAAGCTCGGTTACAAAGAATTAGAAATTCCTGTTTACGATTTAGACTGGAACTCAGAAGCATACTCAACAGTCTCAGGACAAAATTCAAACAACAGTGTAAGAGCAACGAACGAGTTTATGGAATCGGTTCTTGATGACAAGGACTGGAATTTATACTGGAGAACTGAGCAAAGAAAAGCAAAGAAAGAAAACAGAGACCCTAAGCCTTGCAAGACAATGAAGGCAAGAGATTTATGGGGACAAATAGCTTACTCAGCATGGGCAAGCGCTGACCCGGGAATACAATTCCATACAACTATTAACGAATGGCATACATCACCTGCAGGCGGCGAGATAAAAGCATCTAATCCATGCTCTGAATATATGTTCCTTGATGATACTGCTTGTAACCTTGCTTCATTGAACTTAATGAAGTTCTACGATTACGATAAACAGAAATTCGATATAAATAAATACAGACATGCTGCTAGAATCTGGACGGTTGTATTGGAAATCAGTGTATTGATGGCTCAGTTCCCGAGCAAAGAAATTGCAACTTTATCATACGATTACAGAACACTTGGTTTAGGATATGCAAACCTTGGCGCATTATTAATGGTGCAGGGAATTCCTTACGATTCACCCGAATCACTTGCAATCACTGGAGCGCTTACAGCAATTCTTCATATGACTGCTTACTCTACTTCTGCTGAAATGGCAAAGGAGCTTGGAGCTTTTGCAAGATACAATGATAACGCAGAAAATATGCTCCGCGTAATAAGAAATCACAGAAGAGCAGCATACAACGTTTCATCAGAAGAATATGAAGGACTTTCAATCACTCCTCACGGAATAAATAAAAAATATTGCCCTGAAGATCTGTTAAATGCAGCAAGAGAAGATGCTGATAAAGCATTGGAGCTTGGCGAAAAACACGGCTACAGAAATGCTCAGGTAACAGTTATCGCTCCTACAGGTACAATCGGTCTTTTAATGGATTGCGATACAACAGGAGTTGAACCCGATTTTGCACTGGTGAAATTCAAAAAACTAGCAGGCGGCGGATATTTTAAAATTATAAATGAATCCGTTCCTCCGGCATTAAAGAAATTAGGTTATACTTCACATGAAATTGATGAGATAATAAAATATACAAAAGGACACGGCTCGTTAATCGGCTGTCCTCATTTAAATGCGCAGTCATTAACAGATAAAGGATTCACAAAGGAAATTATTGCAATGTTGGAAAAATCGTTGCCAACGGTATTCGATATAAATTTTGCATTCAATAAATGGAGCTTAAGCGTTGCATTCTGTAAGAACGTTCTTGGCTTCTCTGAAGAGCAGCTTGAAGATCCGAACTTCAACATTTTAAAAGAATTAGGATTTACAAAAGAACAGGTAGAAGAAGCAAACGATTACATCTGCGGTACGATGACAGTTGAAGGCGCTCCTCACTTAAAAGAAGAGCACTATCCTATTTTTGACTGCGCTAACAAATGCGGCAAAAAAGGAAAGAGATATATAAAGACTGATGCTCACATAAAAATTATGGCAGCAGCACAGCCGTTTATCTCCGGAGCAATTTCAAAGACAATCAATCTTCCTAACGAAGCAACGATTGAAGATATGAAGAATGCATACATGCTTTCATGGAAGTCATGCTTAAAAGCAAATGCATTATACAGAGACGGTTCTAAATTATCTCAGCCGCTGAATTCAGTAACAGATGATGATTCTGCATCAACAACTGACGACGTTACAGAAAATGTAGCAACGTTCACAAAGAACAATGACATTGTTAAAGTTGCAGAGAGAATTATTCACAGATACATTGCAAAGAGAAGAAAGTTACCGTTCAGAAGAAAAGGTTATACACAGAAAGCGAAGATCGGAAATCACTCTGTCTATTTAAGAACAGGGGAATACGAAAACGGACAGCTTGGCGAGATCTTTATCGATATGCATAAAGAAGGCGCGGCCTTCAGAAGCTTAATGAACTGCTTTGCTATAGCTATTTCACTCGGACTTCAGCACGGAGTTCCGCTTGATGAATTTGTAGATGCATTTGTATATACAAGATTCGAACCAAACGGAATTGTAATGGGAAATCCGAACATCAAAATGTCTACATCTATAATTGATTACATCTTCCGTGAGCTTGCAGTAACATATCTCGGCAGAAATGATTTATCTCACATACAACACGATGATGATTATAAAACTTCACCAATCGATGCGCTATCCAAATTAGAAAGCGAAGAAGATTTTGATGAAGAGGAAATTTACTCTGAAAGAATTATAGAAGAGAAGCATAAACCGCTTGATGCAGTTCCAACTTCATCAATTTCGATAAAGCCGGCTCCTGTTCAGGCAGCTGTAATAGATGCAGTTGCATCTAACGGTAAGGCAGTTGCAGGAAAAGCGAACATTGAAAAGATTAAGGAAGCAAAACTTAAAGGTTATACAGGCGATATCTGCCAGTCATGCGGAAGCGTTACAATGGTCCGCAACGGAACATGTTTAAAATGCGTGACCTGCGGCGAGACAAGCGGCTGCTCATAATAACAGAATAAATATTTCGGAACTACAAAAATCCCGCTGACGAAAGGAGCGGGATTTTTTATTTGTACACATCTTTATATGCCCTTAATTATATACCTTAAATTATTATAGCCTTAGGTCTTTTTTTTATTTAATATTTAATTTATATTTATATATGGATGGAACAGCATTAAATAAAGTTGTAGAAGATTTTAAATCTCTTAATTCTGAAGAAAAGGAATATGCATTAGAATTATTGCAAAATCAGGTTAATGAAGATTTTAGGAAAAAATTTCTTAAAAAAGCTAAAGTTATTGACAAGAAATATTCTGAAGGTAAGTTAAAGCATGGCTCAGCGCAAGACTTATTAAATGATTTGGAATCATGATAGAAATATTTTGGGATAATCATTTTAAGAAAGCTTATAAAAAAAGAACCCAAAATACACCTTACCTAAAAAGAAAACTCGCTATAGCAATTTTGAAATTTGAAAAAAATCCATTTGAAAAATCTCTAAATACTCATAAGCTTTCCGGCTCAATGAGTGAATATTGGTCTTTTAAAGTTGATTATAATTGTAGAATAATATTTAAATTTATAGATGAATCGAAAGTGATATTTTATGATGTCGGTACACATGATCAGGTCTACTAAAAATTCTCATCTTATGGGAATATCTATATAAGAATTCTTCCTAACTTTGTATAATTAAAAAACAAATAAAATAACAAACATATGGCTGAAGATAATAGCATGAAATTGCGCTCTCTTGAAATCGCAATGGAGCAAATCGAAAAAGATCACGGTAAAGGCGCTGTGATGAAACTCGGCGATAAACCGATTGCAAAGCTTGAAGCTATTTCTACCGGTTCAATTTCGCTCGACTCTGCATTAGGAATCGGCGGAGTACCAAGAGGAAGAATTATTGAGATTTACGGACCTGAATCTTCAGGTAAAACCACAGTTTGTCTTCACATCATTGCTGAGGCAATGAGAAACGGCGGACTTGCTGCATTCATCGATACAGAACATGCTCTCGATACAGGTTATGCGCAGAAACTTGGAGTTGATGTCGGAAACCTTTTAATATCTCAGCCGGAATACGGCGAGCAGGCATTGGAAATCTGTGAAACACTTGTAAGAAGTAATGCATTGGATGTGATTGTAGTTGACTCAGTTGCAGCACTTACACCAAGAGCTGAAATTGAAGGCGAGATGGGTGATGCAGTTATGGGTATGCAGGCAAGACTGATGTCACAGGCATTGAGAAAATTAACAGCGGCTGTTTCAAAATCAAATGTAGTTCTGATTTTTACAAATCAGCTCAGAGATAAAATCGGAGTTATGTTCGGAAGTCCCGAAACAACTACCGGAGGTAAAGCGCTTAAGTTCTACGCATCTATCAGAATGGATATCAGAAGAATTGCTGCTATCAAAGACGGTACTGATGTAGTCGGTAACAGAACGAAAGTGAAAATTGTAAAGAATAAAGTTGCTCCGCCGTTCAAAGAAGTTGAATTCGATATCATGTACAACGAAGGAATTTCCAAGATGGGTGACTTAGTTGACTTCGCAGTGAACAAAGAAATTATCAAAAAAGGCGGCGCATGGTTTACATACGGCGAAATGAGAATGCAGGGTAAAGAAGGCGTGAAGAAAGCATTGATGGAAGACAGAGAAACATTGAAGAAATTATATGCTGAGGTAAAATTAGCTGCAGGAATAACTGATAACGCTTCTAACGGAGTGCCGGAATCAAACGGCTCTGCCAAGAAAGCTAAAGATGAAAACAAAGAAGAAGTAAAAGAGAAAGCCAAGAAGTAAA
Organism: Bacteroidota bacterium; assembly: GCA_018266835.1. NCBI lineage: Bacteria > Pseudomonadati > Bacteroidota > Bacteroidota bacterium. Next base: position 1,549,808 of record JAFDZP010000002.1, read on the forward strand.
TTCAAAGAAGTAATTTAACATAAATTTCAATATTAAATTTTTTAAAGAGACCGTTAGTTCGCTGAATTAACGGTCTTTTTTTTGTAGTTTAGTAAGCATGGAAATCACAAAAATTGAGCAGCAGTTAAAAAACACAGCGCGGTATAATATTTATATCGACGGTGAGTTTGTATTAGGAGTTTATGATGACACACTTCTGAAATACCAGCTTAGAAAAGGTGATGAAATCACCGCTGAAAAACTTGCTGAGCTAAGAGCTTACGATGAATACAATTACGGGAAAAGTATAGCGTATAAATTTCTATCATACAAACCCCGAAGCATAAAAGAAGTAAAGAATAAGCTCACCTATAAAAAAATTTCCAAGGAGTCCGTTGAAAAGATAATAGAGCATTTGAAAAAGTATCAGTTCCTGAATGATGAATCGTATGCTAAGATGTACCTTGAGCAGAAGACTAATTCAAAAGGAATGGGAAAGAGCATGGTTACTTTTAAAATGATTGATAAAGGCATCGATAAAGAAATGATTGCCAAAGTTATTGAAGAAAACTATCCCGAAGATAAACAGATTGAAGCCGGAAAAAAGCTTCTAGAAAAATATCTCAAGAAAAAACAGAAAATTGAAGATAAGAACGAGCTGAAAAGGAAGTGCTCCCAGTACCTGTTTTCAAGAGGATTCAGCTATTCTGTGATCGGGAAAATACTGGAAATTCCTGAAAGCAATTAAAAAACTTCATTTTATTGAAAAATCCGCTATAAAAGACGTTGAATAAGTTATCCAAAATGGGTATATTACAGATTACGGAGCGTAGCGTAGCCCGGTATCGCGCCAGTTTTGGGAACTGGAGGCCGCAGGTTCGAATCCTGCCGTTCCGACACAAATTATGAACAAATTTAAAAAAGTCCTTGGATTATCCTTCAGGGACTTTTTTTTTAGCATTTTCAAATGTATAAAATAATAATACGACCAATATTATTTTTATTTGACTCTGAAAAAGTTCATAACTTTACTTTAAGCTTTGTATCGAAGTTTACATTTTTACATCCGCTCTTTAAAATATTTTCCGGAAGCAATAAAACTGAACCGGTAAATATAAACGGACTTGTTTTCATAAACCGATTGGGACTTGCTGCGGGATTTGATAAGAACGCAGTAGCATTACGATTCTGGAATGCGCTCGGACTTTCTCATGCAGAAATCGGTACAGTTACTCCGCTTCCGCAGAGCGGAAGCGAGAAGCTAAGACTCTTCAGGCTCAAAAAAGATTTTGGTATTATAAATCGCATGGGCTTTAACAACAAAGGAGCCGATGAAATAAGAAAGAACATACTTGCTTCGAAGAAATATCTTTCAAAAGATTTTATCGTAGGAGTAAATATAGGGAAGAATAAAAACACTCCAAACGAAGAAGCCGTGAATGATTATATTACGTGTTTCAAAAAAATGTATGGCGTTGCTGATTACTTTACGATTAACATCTCTTCTCCCAATACAAAAGGACTACGAGAACTGCAGGAAGAAGAGAGTCTGAAAGATCTGCTTACTAAAATTAAAAATCTGAACAAGTCACTTTCCGAATTTAAAGATGAAAAAAACATCTTTGTAAAAATTGCTCCCGATATAAATGATGAACAGATAAGAATTATTTATAACACAGTCAGTGAAGCCGGTATCACAGGTATCATATTAACGAACACTACGATTACAAGAAACAATCTCAAAGAAAAAATCAACGAAGCAGGCGGACTAAGCGGCAAGCCGCTTAAAAAAATGGCAGATGAAGTTTTACAAAAATTTCATAAATTAAATACTGATAACAAACTTATTCTAGTCGGAGTCGGCGGCGTGTTTACTAAAGATCATTATGATAAAAAAATAAGTAACGGTGCATCATTGGTGCAGATCTATACGGGAATGATTTACGAAGGTCCCGGTATTGTCAAAAAACTATTAAATTAAAATGAATTCTCCCGTAACGTTTACATTACTCTTTGCAAATATTGCTATATCTCTGTGGGCATTTTACAGCAACCCTATTTACTTCGAAAGATTTTCAGAATGGCCTTACCAGATAATTCACGAAAAAAGATATTACCAGGTTCTTACTTCTGCGTTCCTGCACGCTAACTTCATGCATTTATTTTTTAATATGCTGGCGCTCTTTTCGTTTGGAGTTTTTCTGGAAACGGTTTTCAGAAACAGCTTCGGTGAAATTTACGGCAGTCTATACTTCTTTATTATTTATTTCGTCAGCTTATTCCTGGGTTCACTGCTTACAGTTGTCTTCAATTATAAAAATCCTATGTATGTTGCAGTCGGCGCATCAGGCGCTGTATCGGGAGTGGTATTTGCTTACGTAATTCTTTTCCCTATGAATACTATCGGAGTCTTCTTCGTCCCCATGCCTGCATTTATTTTTGCTTTCATTTACATCGGAGCATCCATCTGGGGTATGAAAAGCAAGTTCGGAAACATAGGACATGAAGCTCACTTAGGCGGAGCAATTGGCGGGGTGATATCCACCATTATCCTCATTCCCGATGCACCAAGAATTTTTCTTGCAAACTTCGGAATTCAGATTTAAACTTTTTAAATTATCTTAGAAAGTTTTTCCTGTACTAATTTTTCTCCCATAGAAAAATCAATTTCTTCAATCGTAGTTTTTCCTTCGCTCAGTTTATCTAATATTTCCTGCTGAGTATTTCCTCTGTTCAGTGCTGTTGAATACGGAAATCTGTAGAACGTAACCATTGAATATTTAGGAACAAAAGTTTCCGGAAATCTTTTAAACAACTCTGCTTCAATTTTTTTATTCAGCAAAAATCTTTTATCTGCAACCTTATCTCTCATCTCGATAAAATTTTCAAGCGCTAAATCAGCTATGGCATCGGTGTTTACTTTTCTTAAGTTATAATATTCAGGATATACTTTATTCCAGTCATCTCCGTATTTCTCAATACATTCATTCAGCACAGTGCAGTCTTCGAATGCAGCGTTCATTCCCTGCCCGAAGAACGGAACGATTGCATGGCAGGCGTCTCCCAGCAAAGCGACTTTATCTTTGTAATACCAGGGACCGCAACGGACCGTCATTAAATTCCCTGTGGGATTTGCAAAGAAACTCTCTTCAAGATTTTCAACCAATGAAATTGAATCAGGGAAATACTTTTTAAAGAATGTTAAAACTTTCTCTTTTGTGTTTAAATTGTTCAGTCCTTCTTCTCCGTCAAATGGATGAAACAAAGTGCATGTAAAACTTCCGTCAAGATTCGGCAGAGCAATTAACATAAACGTTCCTCTTGGCCAGATGTGCAGCGCATTCTTCTCCATCTGAAAAGAACCGTTTGCTCCGGGAGGAATGTTTAACTCCTTATAGCCGTGCAGAAGATACTCCTGTGAAAAATCAAATCGCGGCAGCTTAAGCATATCTATTCTCAATGCAGAGGCAGAGCCGTCTGTTCCAATTATAGTATCAGATGTGACGAAATAGTTTTCATTGGTTAAATCATTAGTGAAATGACATTCACCTGATTCAAAATTCATTCCCGTACATCTCTGATTAAAATGGATTTTTATATTTGAATACTGTTCGGCTAAATCCATCAGCTTCATGTTCAAGGTCGAACGTGAAACAGAGTTTATATATTCGCTGTCATCTTTTCCGTATCGCTGAAACATAAGCTCGCCTTCAACCGGATGCATCATCCTTCCGTACATAGGGATTGCTATTTTTTTTATCTCGTCATACAATCCGATTTCTTTAAGCGCATGAATTCCTCTTGTTGATAAAGCAAGATTTATCGAGCGGCCGCGTTCAACGGGACCCTTGCGCATATCCGAACGTCTTTCGTATACGTTAACTTCAAATCCTTTTTTTGCAAGATAGACTGCAAGCAGTGAGCCGGCAAGTCCAGCGCCGACAAGTGTAATTTTATTTCCCAATTTTTTTTAATTGTTTAAATGAAAATTATAGAAATTAATTCATAAGAACTATTCAATCAATTTTCGGTTATCAAATAAATTTTTTAATTAGTCGGGTTTTAGTCGAATTCTTATTCAATTACAAATTTCAAATTACGAGTTACGAATTGCTGCATTGTTACAAAAAGTAATATTCCACTTTCACGATTTCGCAGTTTGAAAAAAAATCGAATGTCAAAATCCCGATATTGTTTTTTCAATACCGGTAAATTTTATTTTTAAATTTTGTCGGAAAAAAGTCGGATTTTTGAATACCCGATATTGTTTTTTCATCACCGCAAATTTTTATTTTTGAAATTAGTCGGATTTTGGTCGGGTTTTCAAAAATCAATATTGTTTTAACAATACCGCTGATTTTATTTTTCTTAAATTGATGAGTTTTTGATGAATTATTATGTAAAGTTGAAAACTGAATTTATCACTTTAACAAAAACGGTTAATAAAAACAGCAGTACTAAAATAATAGAATAAATCTTAAGTTCAAACGAAATGTTACCTATTAGTAGGGAGGAAAAATTTATTTTGGTATGAGAATTGTCCTGAATAAAAAACGGCTGTAAAGTTTCCTCCACAGCCGTCTGAAATCATTTTTATATTTTATTGTATATTATTTCTTCTTGGCCTTAAATACTCCGTTCGGCTGATTGAATTGTATCTCAGCAGCCTTGCCGTCACTCATATTAAATGTAACTGAGTATCCTTTCAGATCTTTTATATCAAAGTTATTATCACCGGAAGGGACTAAATCATACTCAGGCTGTCCCGGAATAAACAATTTTAAAACATTATTCTTAACACTTACTTTTGCAACTGCGCCCTGCAAATCATAGTCGCCTGTATATTTTTCATAAGCGTACGAGTTATCTTTAAACTCAGGGACTTTTTTGAACTCAATATCTTTTACACCCTGCTCAAGCTGAGCATAAACTTTGGAGACTTTGCCTTTCTCATCGATTGTAAAGTTCACAAGCATTGGCGGCATATCTTCACTTGTTGATTTAAAATAATCGTAATGATAATGCGCTAATGGAATTTTAAAAGTATGATAATCTATCAACAAATTATCATTCTTCAATTCAATTTTCATTGTGCCGTATGCTTCATTTTCAAAACTTCCAACGTAATCAACTAAGGGATGTGAAGGCGTTGTGTTCTCAACCTGATTCGGATCTTTTTGCTCTTCGGGTTTTTGTGTACCCTCATCATTTTTTTGCATTCCGAGCAATCTGCCGTTCCAGTCAATCGGGTCAAGCTCAAGCATTCTATCTATAATAGAGTTTCTTACAACGCTGGGCAGTACAGTGTTATCCATGTTTGTAAGTATTACAATACCGAGCGAGTCAGTTGGCATTAAGCAAACGTTCGCGGAGAAACCGTCAATGTTTCCGCCGTGCTCTAATCTTAAATGGTCCCTGTATTGATTTATTCCCCAGCCAAGTCCGTAGCTTCCGTAAAAAAGTTCTTTGCTTGGAGTACCCGGAGTAACAATTTGCGGTGAGTGCGCAGTGATAACCATTTCTTCATCAACAATTTTTTTGCCGTTAAATTTTCCGTAGTTAAGATGCATAATTACCCAGTTAGCCATATCTTTTGCATTTGAGTTTATGCATCCGGCAGGACCGACTGATTGTATATCTCTGAAGTCAATAAGTTTTACTTTATCTTTTTCTTCTCTGTATGGTTTCGCAAAATCGGTAGTGGCTCTTGAATCGAAAGTAGAAAAATTAGTGTTATTCATTTCAAGAGGAATAAGAATGTTCTGCTTTGTAAAATTTTCCCATGTATCTTTTGAAATTGCTTCCACTAAAATTCCTGCAGTCATGTACATAAGGTTCTGATACTGAAATTTTTCTCTGAATCCTGCTGAGGGTTCAAGAAATCTGAGTCGGTTAAACAATTCCATGCGGGATAAATCCGAACCGTACCACATTAAGTCGTGTCTCGGTAATCCTGAACGGTGTGTCATTAAATCTCTCGCAGTCATATGCTGTGTAACATACTCATCGTACATTTTGAATGTCGGCATGTAGTTGATGACGGGCTTATCTAGATTAAGCTCGCCCTTTCCGACCAATATACAGTTATCAATAGCAGTGAATGCTTTTGTGCATGAACCGATTGAGAACAATGTATTTTCAGTAACGGGAAGTTTGCCCTCAACATCTCGGTAGCCGTAGCCCTTTGCTAAAACAACTTTTCCGTTTTTTACAATTGAGATGCCAACGCCCGGAACTTTCCAGTCTTTGAGAAACTGATTTATTAAAGTATCTAAATCTTTTAATTTTTCTTCATTGGTTTTTCCCTGCGAAAAAGCAAAAGATGCAGTTAATAAAAAGATTAACAGAAGAAGGTTAAATTTCTTAAATATTTTCATGAGGGTTAATTTGTAATTATTCATTGATAATGTTATAGACGATAAAAATGTATGCAGGGTTTCAGATTTTACAGCTTTAGTTTTCGCAGATTCGGGAATTTCAAAGCGACTAAAACGACTACAATTAATGTCATGCATCCTCCAAAAATAACTGAAGGAACTGTGCCCAGTAACTTTGCTGCAAAGCCTGATTCAAACGCACCGATTTCATTAGATGAACCGATGAAAATGCTATCGACTGACGAAACTCTTCCTTTCATATTTTCAGGAGTTTCAAGCTGCATTATTAATGCGCGGATTACAACACTGACCTGGTCAAACGCTCCGCTCATAGCAAGCGCGAATATTGATAAATAAAAATTTGTTGAGAGCCCGAACGTAAGCATGCACAACCCAAATCCAAAAACTGTAACGAGTAAATTTCTTCCTGCATTGTGAGTTAAAGGTCTTCGTGCCATTATGAGTCCCATTACAACTGCGCCGAATGCAGGAGCAGCTCTTAATGCACCAAGTCCCTGTGGTCCGATTTTTAAAATTTCTGCAGCGAATACGGGCAGCAATGCAACTGCTCCGCCGAATAAAACTGCAAATAAGTCTAATGTAATAGCGCTGAGTATAAATTTATTTTGAAATACAAATCTTACTCCGGCAAAAATACTTTCTTTAAGTGATTCGGCAATATCGTAAACTGGTAACGGTTTCTTTTTTATAAGAAGAACAAAAATTATAGATACGGTTGTAAGAATTACATCTGTTGAATATGAAGCGACGACTCCGAAGAAACCGTAAATAAGTCCGCCAAGTGCCGGACCTGCAACTGCGCCGATCTGCCAGTTTGTTGAGCTCCATGAAACTGCTTTAGGGTAAAGCTGTCTTGGGATAATCTGCGCAAGGAATGCAAAGTTTGCGGGGCTTATAAATCCTCTGCCAAGTCCGCTTAAAAATATTACTCCGTAAATTAAATAAAGTTTATTATTAACTAATGCAGGTGAAATATTTGCGGAAATAATTAACAAAGCAACGGAGCATATAAGCATAACGAGTGATGCGAAGAGAACGATTTTTTTTCTGTCGTTTCTATCGGCAACGTGACCTGCATATAAAGAAACTGAGAGCGATGGAATTGCCTCTGCGAGTCCGATAAGTCCCAGTGAAAACGGGTCTTTTGTGATTTCGTAAATCTGCCATCCGACTATAACTGCCTGCATTTGTGTTGCAAGCATCATGCTTAAGCGGGCGAGAAGATAAAATCTGAACTCGGAAATTTTAAGAGGAGAATCCAAATAATTCTATAACATTTCTTTATATAAAAATTAAAATATATAAGATATATTAGATATTCTATTTATAAAAAATATTGATGAAAATAGAAATAGTACCATATAATCCTGAGTGGAAAATAAAGTTTGAAGAAGAGAAAAAAATTCTTTCTGAGCTGCTGAAGGAATTTAATCCTGAGATAGAGCATATCGGAAGCACGGCCATTGAGGGACTCGGCGCAAAGCCGATAGTGGATATACAAATCGGTATGAGAAAGTATGAGGACCTGGATGCTATAGTTGATAAAATGATTGCAGCAGGATATGTTTATTATAAGAAGTATGAAGATGTACTTCCCGGGAGAAGATATTTTGTGAAAGCTGCAAATCCAAATAACGACACATTGCCAAAAATTTTATATACTTATGATGATATATTTGACCGCAAAGAGCATCCGCATCTGTTTCATATTCATTCAGTAGAACTGGATAGTGACTGGTGGCGAAGGCACATAGCGTTCAGAGATTATTTAAGAAATAATGACAACGCAAGAGATGAATATTATAAACTGAAAGTTGATTTGGCTAGAAAAGAATGGGAGGATAAAAATGATTACACTGACGCGAAAACAGATTTTGTAAAATCAATTGAAAAACTGGCAGGGATACATGAGTGAAAGAATAAATATTCTTTTTCTATGGAAGCCGGAAGATACTCTTTGGAATTATTTGAAAGATGGTTTGAAGGATTTTCCAATTATAGAGTTTTTCATTGTTGATAAGGAAATACAACCTGAAATCGAAAAAGAATATTATGTTAAATCTGACATTATAATCGGCTGGAGACCGAATGAAGAATATATCAGAGAAGCGAAAAATTTAAAGCTGTTTATAAATCCCGGTGCAGGAGTTAAACACCTGATGAAGCTTTTCAAGGAATTAAATTCAGAAAGAAAAATCACACTTGTAAACGGACACGGTAATTCTTATTTCACTGCGCAGCATGGAGTTGCGCTGCTTCTCTCTTTAATGAATAAAATTGTCCCGCATCATAACTGGATGAAAGTAGGAAGATGGAGACTGGGAGATGATGAGGCTAAAACAATCCCTTTAAGAGACAGGAGGATTGGTTTACTCGGCTACGGAGCAATTAATAAAAAAATACATAAGTTTCTTTCGGGATTTGATGTTGAGTTCCATGTTTTGAAACGTTCATGGAATGAAAACAATGAGACAGGTAATCTGAAAAAATATTTACCGGAACATCTGCATGAATTTCTTACTGCAGTTGATATTCTGATAATAGCATTACCTGATACAGATAAAACAAATAATCTTATAGATACTAAAGAATTAGAATTATTCGGAAAAAATAAGAATGCTGTACTTGTAAACATTGCAAGAGGAGCAATTATAAATGAAGAGGCTCTTTATAATGCGTTAAAAAATAATGTTATTGTCGGAGCAGCAATGGATGTATGGTATAATTACAGTCCCGAAGCTATTGATGATAAAAAATATCCGTATGACTCGGAAAAATTTCCGTTCCATGAACTTGAAAATGTAATCCTCTCTCCCCACCGCGCAGCGTCACCTCACGATGACTTAAAAAGATGGGATGAAGTGATTGAAAACATATCTCGTTTTGCAAAAGGTGAACAAAAATTTTTAAACACTGTTGATATAGAGAAAGGATATTAATAAAAGAAATTGAGCAAGCTAAAAGTTTTTTATACCGATAAATACAGAGTGCCATTGCCGGAGGGACATAGATTCCCGATGACGAAATACCGCCTCACACGTGAATATCTCCTAAAAAATAATATCCTCAAAGAATCCGAATTACTCGAACCTAATATTGCAACGCAGGAAGATATTTTATTATGCCATTCGGAAGATTATTATGAATCATTCAGAACAGGTTCTATCGATGAGAAGGCAATAAGAAAGCTCGGACTTCCATGGAGTTATGATTTATTCCTCCGCTCACTTTCATCAGTCGGAGGCTCACTGTCATCGGCAAAGTCCGCTTTAGAAAATGGCGTTGCAGGCAATTTATCCGGTGGAACTCATCATGCATTCAGAGAGCATGGTGAGGGCTACTGCGTCTTCAATGACTTTGCAATCGTCAGCACTTACCTTCAAAAAAACAATCTTGCGAACAAAATTGCAATCGTTGATTTAGATGTTCACCAGGGAAATGGGACGTCATCAATTCTAAAAGACAATAAAAATGTTTTTATACTTGATATGCACGGCGAGAAGAATTATCCCTATGAAAAAATTCCTTCCACGCTTGATGTAAGATTACCTGATAACACAAATGACGAACAATACTTATCCGTTCTTGAAAACAAGCTTGAAATAGTTTTTGATTTTGAACCTGATATAGTTTTGTTTCTTGCGGGAGTTGACCCTCTTAAAGAAGATGCGCTCGGCAGACTTGCATTAACAAAAGAAGGATTGCGTGAAAGAGACTACATGGTATTAAATGAATGTAAAAAAAGAAAGATTCCCGTTTCAATCGCGCTCGGCGGCGGATATGCAAAGCCGATTGAGTTGACTGTTGAATGTTATGCGCAGACTTACGAAGTGGTGAAAGAAGTTTTTAGTTTTTAATAAACTTAATCGACTCCTCTATTACATTATCAAAAGCTTTTGTAGTTCCATCGAACGGATGCACAACTCCAAATGTATGCCCTGTCTTCTCAATTAATTTATATTGAGTCTTTTCTTTATTGCTGACAGAGTGAAGAGTTTCGGCATTGGAGTAATCTACGGATAAATCCTGCTCTCCGTGAAGAATTAAAACCGGCACATCTACTCTCTTCATTGCTTCCTGAATATCTAGTCTTTCTTTATTATTTTCCAGGTCTTCAAGCAGAGATATATCCATTCTCATTATTTGTCCCGTGCGCGAGTTTGGTTCCTCTATATATCCTTTTTCCTTCCACTCTTTTTTCTTTCTTTCTGTGTATCTGTCATAATGTGAAACGGCTGCAAGTGTAATTAATTTTTTAACGCGTTTATCCTGCGAAGTTTTAAGAATAACACAGCCGCCTCCGCGGGAATGCCCTATAAGTGTTAGAGTTCCGAAATCATAATTGTATTTATCTCTGTTATCATCAAAATAATCTATAACCGCTCCAAGGTCATCAAGCTCCCGTGAAAATGTATTCTTTGCAAATAATTCCAGACGTGTAAAGTGTACAAGTTCATCTTCTTTTTCACCGACACCATTATAGGAAAAATTAAAGCTTACTACAAAAAATCCTGCTTCGGCAAGTTTATCAGTCATGTATGGAAATCCGCCCCAGTCTTTAAATCCTTTAAAGCCGTGAACAAAAATTACGAGTGGTAAATCCTTTTTACTCTCGTCATATCTTATATCTGTTACAAGATTATCACCGTACTCATTTTGTATATTAAAACTATTTTTAGTTATCATTAAAGTAAAATGTAAAATTAATTTAAACTTGGATCTTCGGGGAAGCTTGCCATCACTGCATATTTTTTCCCGAGCTTCTTCATCACATCAGCCCACATTGAATCAGGATTTTCAGTAAAGACAATTTCTTCATTCGCATCGGCAACTACCCATGAGTTTTCCTTCTGCTCAAATCCCAGCTGCCCTTCATCCCATCCGCAGTAGCCGACAAGAAAAATAAAATCCTCTGCTTTAATTGCGCTTACACTCATTAAAGTTTTCAGTTCTTCAAAGCTTCCGCCCCAGTAAATACCAGCGGCGATTTCTATACTGTTTTCAATCGGTTTACCTCTGTGAATGAACTGTAACGTATTCGGCTGCACGGGTCCGCCGAAGTAAACGGGGGCATCGAAGTCAGGGAAATCAACTACAACATCGTTCAAAGATAATTCTGTTTTTTTATTTATAATAAACCCAACGGTTCCTTCTGCATTGTGTTCGCAGAGCAAAACAACAGAACGTTTGAAGTTGGGGTCCTGCATGAATGGTTCGGCGAGAAGAAGTTTTCCTTTAGCGGGTTGGTGAATCATATTTTAATCTTTTTATCGTTTTTTAATCAACTTTTATAAAATATAAAATCATAAGTTAATAGGCAAAGAAGAAAAATATTATATTTATTAGATTTTATCTCTCTCCCAGATTGATTATTTTACAACTTCAAATTTAATAATCACATCAAAACTCAGAAAGGTTAATCATGTCTGGAAACACACCAATAACAGTTGCATATGGAGACGGAATCGGACCGGAAATTATGCAGGCAACACTTGATATTATCATTGCCGCAGGCGCAAAGCTTGATATAGAAGTTATCGAAATCGGAGAGAAAGTTTACCTTGCAGGAAATGCAACAGGTATTGAGCAAAGCTCATGGGACTCTTTAAGAAGAACAAAAGTTTTTCTTAAAGCTCCAATCACCACTCCGCAGGGCGGCGGATATAAAAGTTTAAACGTAGCAACAAGAAAAACTCTCGGTCTTTATGCAAATATAAGACCATGTGTAAGCTACCATCCTTACGTTTCTACAAAGCATCCTGTGATGGATGTTGTTATCGTGAGAGAGAATGAAGAAGACCTTTACGCAGGTATTGAGCACAGACAGACTAACGATGTTTATCAGTGTTTGAAATTAATTTCACGTCCCGGCTGCGAAAAAATTATCAGATATGCTTTTGAGTATGCCAAAGCAAACAACAGAAAAAAAGTTACATGCTTCATGAAGGATAACATCATGAAAATGACTGACGGATTATTCCATAAAGTGTTTGATGAGATTGCTGCAGAGTATCCTGATATCATAAATGAAAACTGGATTATCGATATCGGCGCTGCAAAGATGGCAACATCACCTGAAGATTTTGATGTTATAGTTATGGAAAATTTATACGGCGATATTTTATCTGACGTTGCTGCTCAGATGACAGGTTCGGTAGGTCTTGCAGGCTCTGCAAATATCGGCGATAACTTTGCAATGTTCGAAGCTATTCACGGCTCAGCTCCGAGAAGAGCAGGACAAAACCTTGCAAATCCAACAGGTCTTCTTTTAGGCGCAGTACTTATGCTAAATCATATAGGACAGTCAGACGTTGCAACTAACGTTCACAATGCATGGCTTAAAACAATGGAAGACGGCGTTCATACCTATGATATTTTTAAAGAAGGAATCAGCAAGGAGAAAGTCGGCACGAAAGAATTTGCGCAGGCAGTTATTTCAAGAGTCGGGCAGAAGCCTTCTATTTTGAAAGCTGTTAACTATAATAACATCGATAGAAAAGATATAGTATCAAAAAAATATGTTGCGAAGAAACAAAGGAAAGATTTAGTCGGCGTCGATGTATTCTTTGACTGGACTGCAGGCAAGGCAGATGACCTTGGCGCAATGCTGAGCAAAATTACTGCAGGCGGATTAAAGCTACAGATAATAAGCAACAGAGGTGTAACCGTTTGGCCGAATGCATCAGGCGATATTTTCTGTTCGGACCACTGGAGAGGAAGATATTTCTCTGAGAATAAAGGAGAGATAATTAAAAACTCCGATATCATTGCATTGCTTGATAAACTTCACGAAGGCGGATTTGATTTCATTAAAACTGAAAATCTGTACAACTTCGACGGAGAAGCAGGTTATTCTTCTTAATAGGATTTTAAAAATATTTATATATAAAATAAAAGGCGTTCAAATTTTTTGAACGCCTTTTCTATTGTTAAAATTGAATGTATGATTTGTTAGTGTTCTCTTATCTCCAAGAAATCTACAAGCTTCAATAATGATTTTTTGGTCTCAGTTTCTTTGAAGATGCAGATAGCTTCTTTTGCCTTCAGGGAATATTCTTTAATTTTATTCTGTGTGTATTCCATTCCGCCAAATTCATAAACAAAGTCATGTACGATATCAAATTTCTTTTTTGAATCACTCTTTATCAGCTTCATTATCTCCGCTGATTTTTTCTTAGGAGCGTTGTTCAATGAAATTATCAAAGGCAGAGTAAATTTCTTTTCTTTTAAATCATTACCGACTGATTTACCCAGTAGTTTTTTCCTTCCTGCGTAATCTAAATAATCGTCCTGTAACTGGAATGCTATTCCGAGATTTTCGCCAAACACTCCAAGTCTTTCAACATGCTCTTCATTTGAGGTAGCGCTTAGCGCTCCCATTTTACAGCATGACTTTAATAATGATGCCGTCTTATCTTTAATAACTTTGAAGTAAGTTTCTTCCGTTGCATCGAAGTTGCGCGCTTTTTGAATTTGAAGCAGCTCGCCTTCGCTCATGCTTTTTACGGCTTCAGAAGTGTATTGTAAAAAAGTGTGCTCTTTCGCTTCGACTGCTATCAATAATCCGCTTGAAAGCAGATAATCACCTATCAGAACGGCTGCTTTATTTTTCCATACGGCATTTATCGATGCAATGCCTCTTCTTGTTTTTGCTTCATCAACAACGTCGTCGTGTATCAAAGTTGCAGTGTGAAGAAGCTCAACGAGATTTGCTGCAACGTATGTACGTTCGTTTACATTTCCGACAAGCTTTGCTGAAAGAATCACAAGTATAGGTCTTATCTTCTTACCTTTTTGCTTAAGAAGATACTTTGTGATTAAATCAATTAATGCTACATTGGATTTTAAAACTTTAGAGAATTGTTCCTGAAAATACTCAAGCTCTTCGGTTATCGGTATTGATATGTCTTTTAAATTCATGCTTACTCTGTATTGATATCCTTCTAATACAGAAAAATTATTTTAGTTTATAATAAAAATTTCTTACGGTTCTATATCTGCAGGCTTATCTTCAAGTAAAAGTGTTTCCTTCTTTCTTTTCTTCTGTGCAAATACGCAGATGAAAATACTTATCTCATATAATAAAAATAATGGAATACCCAGCAACAATTGATTCGTTACATCGGGCGTAGGAGTTATTATTCCCGCCACTAAAAGTATAGCTACGATTGCATGCTTTCTGTACTTGCGCATAAACTGTGGTGTAAGTATTCCTATGCGAGCAAGAAAGAACGAAACCATCGGCAGCTCAAAAACACAGCCTGCCGTTAAAAGAACTGAGAAAACGAAGTCATAATATTCATCGGCGGCAATATTATTTTTAATTATCGTCGAGCCGAACTGCGCAAAAAATCCTAATGATGTGGGAAGCATTACAAAGTATGCGAATGCAATCCCGGTAAGAAAACAAATTGAAGAAAATATTACTATGGATGAAACGTATTTTTTTTCATTGGGCTTTAAAGCGGGCTCAATGAATTTCCAAATCTGATATAATAAATTCGGAATGCTTAATATTACTCCGCAGGTAATAATCACTTCCATGTACAGACTGAACTGGCCGTAAGGCTTTAAGTTCTGAAGCGAGAGCGGAGGATTGGTTAATGTTGACGGTCGCAGCAAAATGCTGTTCATTATCCAATCTATAAAAAAAGCGGCTATTGCGCCGCCCGCAACAATTCCTATAACACTCTTTACAATTCTCCATCTGAGCTCCTCAAGGTGATCGAGGAAACTCATTCCACTTTCAACTTCGCCATTTTCTTCCGGCTCGTGTATATTATTATCTTCGCTCAAACCACTTTAGATTTTTTATTCTTCGTTTAGCTTTTGTACAATGGGAATTTTGCTGTCAGCTCTTTTACAGCTTCGGCAACTTCTTTCTTTACGTTCTCATCTTTGTGATTTGAGATCACTTTGTTAATCATATCTGCAATCTGTTCCATCTCGGCTTCTTTCATTCCGCGTGTTGTAAGCGCAGGGCTTCCTAATCTTATACCGCTTGTAATTAACGGTGACTTGTCATCGTTAGGCACAGCATTTTTATTACATGTAATTCCTATTTCATCAAGAGCATTCTCTGCAGCTTTACCTGAAAGATTTTTATTTCTTAAATCAATCAGCATAAGATGATTATCTGTTCCGCCTGAAATAACTTTAAAATCGTATGATATTAATTTGTTTGCCAATGCTTGTGCATTTTTAATAACCTGTTTGCAATATTCTAAGAATGAATCCTGTAAGTCTTCTTTAAATGCAACTGCTTTTGCTGCGATAACATGCATAAGCGGCCCGCCCTGTACGCCGGGCATAACCATTGAATCAATAAGCTCGCTCATCATTTTCGTTCTGCCTGATTTAGGAGCAACAAGTCCGAAAGGATTTTCATAATCTTTTCCCATCAGAATTATTCCGCCTCTTGGTCCTCTTAAAGTTTTGTGAGTTGTTGAAGCAACTACGTGGCAGTGAGGAAGCGGGTCGTTCAGTAATTTTTTTGCTATAAGTCCTGCAGGGTGTGCGATATCTGCGAAGAGAAATGCGCCGATCTTATCAGCTATCTCTCTGAATTTTTTGTAATCTATATTTCTTGAGTAAGCTGATGCACCTACTGTAATCATCTTTGGTTTTTCTTTTATAGCCTTTGCCTCAACATCGTTGTAATCAATGTAACCATTTTCATCTAAGCCGTAGCTTGTGAAATTATAAAGCTGACCTGAAAAGTTTACAGGAGAGCCGTGTGTTAAGTGTCCGCCCTGTGATAAATTCATTCCCATCACTTTGTCACCGGGTTTAAGGTGAACAAAGTACACAGCCATATTTGCCTGTGAGCCTGAGTGCGGCTGAACGTTTACATACTCTGCGCCGAATAGCTGCTTTGCTCTGTCTCTTGCAAGGTCTTCTGCCATATCTACGAATTCACATCCGCCGTAATATCTTTTTCCCGGATAACCTTCAGCATATTTGTTCGTCATAACGGAACCCTGAGCTTCCATTACAGCTTTTGAAACAAAGTTTTCAGAGGCAATCATTTCCAGCTTCTCTGATTGTCTGTTTGTTTCCTTTTCTATTGTAGAATAAATTTCAGGATCCTGAGATTGAAGAGATGAATTCATAGATTTTAAAAATTATAGATTAAAAAAATATAGATAACAAAATTATGTAATACAAAAATTTATTTTCCTGTGAGATTTGTAATTTCTTCCACTCTTCTTTCATGTCTTCCGCCTTCGAATTCCGTGGTGAGAAAAATATTCAAAGCTCTTTCAACTAAATCAAAAGGCAGCACATCCTGCCCGAATGTTACTACGTTTGCATTATTATGTTTTCTTCCCATCTCAGCCGTTTTTTCGGAGCAGATATTAACTGCTCTTATGCCTTTAACTTTGTTGGCAGTAATGTTTACACCTATACCACTTCCGCATACAAGAACTCCGAAATCAGTTTCTTTGGAGGCGACTGATTCACCGACTTTAACACTATACAGCGGGTAATCAACGCTATCCTCTGAGTTTGTGCCGAAATCTATGACTTCATGTCCCTGCTTTGTAAGCAGCTCTTTTATTCTTTCCTTATATATAAAACCTCTGTGGTCTGCGCCGACTGAAATTTTCATAGTGTTAAAATTTATTGTTATTATCTGTCTTCATCTTTAGGTCTAACAAACCAAAGCTCACCAAAGTTTATTCCTGCTGTTAATCTTATCATGTCATCTTTTATTAATCCGTTTTCAATTTTTCCTCTGGTGGAAACACTCACTGCAAAATCGAGCGAATTGTATTTGCTGATTGGCACACCAAGTCCTGCTGTTAATCCTATTCTGTTTATTGATTCACCGTTAACTGTATAATATGACTTTTCATAGAAGCCGCCAAGCCTGTATGAAAGCTTATCCCATGAGTTATCGGAATTTTCAATAGGCTGAATTTCTAACCCTGCTCCGACTCTCATTGCTGACTGATAATTCGGCTGAACAACTCCGTTTGAAGTAAAGCTGCTCCAGTCCTGCATCATGAAATCAGATGAAAGCAAATATCTGTTGCCTACTTTTTTTGTAATACCGAAACCTATTCTTGCTGGAATTTTTATATCGCCTTTGCTGACTGTTACCGTATCAGTTGAAATGCTTGATGTAACAATTCCGTCTAACTTAGCTGTAAGTGTAAGTGGTGATTCATATAAAAATCCTATTGTGAAGTCGTTAGACTTCTTTAATTTAAGAAGTTTTTCCAGGTCAATAATTGCGCCGCCCTTGAAATATGAACCTGTGTAATCGTATTCGCTTTGAATTCTTGTTGGTGTAAATCCTGAAGATGAAGTGAACTCAATTAATTTCAAATCTTTTATATCTCCGAATGCATAATTATAATCTGCGCCTAAGCTGATGCTCTTTGCAAGAGTGTAACTCATTCCTATATTTATTCTGGAAATTCCGCCTCTGCCGGCATAGGTTTGTTTCACTGTTTCTCCCAATGAAACTGAGTTGTTTATAATTTTATAATTGATGTTTGAATAAGGATTAAATCCTAATGCAAGTGACCATCCCTGTTCCTGACTTAGCGGCACACCGATATTTAAACCGAATGCATTTCCGTTGGAAGAACTCACGGTTCTTGTTCCGTCAGATGATTTTAAAAAATTATAATTGAACAGCATGGAGAAACTTGTGTAAGGAAGCTTTGATAAAGCTGCAGAGTTCATGTTATTGATGTAATTTCCTGTGAGAGAAATTCCCTGTATTCCCATACCTGTTGTTCTTATTGCAGTGCTGTAGTTAAGGTCGCCTATTCCGAATATTGTGTAAGGCGAGCCTGCCGGAAAATCATCTTGCGCAAATAAACTTGATGCGAACATCAGAGGGAAAACTACTATTAAAATTATTCTTTTTAGCATTTTAAACTTTTATGTGACGACTTTTATTGTCTCAATTTTACTGTCTTAACAGCTATCTTATTTACTGTCTTAAGGAATATCTTATTCTTATCCTCGGACGTTTGGAAACGTCGGGATTATCCGAATTATAAAATACAAAATTATCCAGATTAGCTATTTCAGAAGGGCATCTCATTGAAAGTCCGTAGTTAGGGCTTACGTTTGAGTTCCATCGTTGTACTATCTGATTTATTCTTCCTGTATATGTTATTGAATCCAATCGAGTAAGAACAAACGATTCATTATTCGTTGCCTTAGTTGAGCTGTCTGTTACCATATCAACTTTAATCTGATTGCTGGTTCCTGATGTAATGTATGACATTCCTGTGTTAAGAGTAACCTGCAGGTATGCTTCGTTAATGATTGCATTAGTTGGGAGATTCGGGAAACTGAACTTCAGAATATTCCTGAAAGCAATTCCGTTCTGAACCATGAAGTACTGTGATGCCGGTAATACACTTTCCGGAGCAGTACTCAAAGAGACAGAACTTGGATATACAAAATCAATTGTATCGGTAGAGGTAGTTGTCTGAACAACAACGGTTATCACCGGTCTTAATGATACGTCAGTATTTTCCGAGTAGAATCCTTTTATAGTTGTTGATGCAGTTGTCGGTACGAATGCCAGACCGTAATTTTTAGTTGCATAGCTTGAATCTGCGGCATAGTAAAGCCAGTCCTTCATCGTCTGGTTATCCAGTGTAATGTAGATAGCAGATGTATCTGTCGGATTGCCAGAGTAGCTTCCAATTGAAGTTGTTCCGATATCTGAAGATGAAACCGAATCGTTTGTGATTGAAAGTAAATTCAATGCTCTGTTCACTTTGTAAATATTGAAAGCAACTGTACCTGTTGTATCTTTGAATGCATATTTAGAATATCTTAATCTCATCTTTGCAGAAAGCACCGTTGCGCCTGCATAGTTGCTGTTTACACCTGCAAACTGTATGAGAGTTTTAGATGTATAAAGATTTCCTCCTGAAGCATAATTTCCGATAAGCATATTTCCTGAGCCGTTATCATTGGTATAATAGCGGAAATTTGTATTAGTGATGAGTGTAGTATCCAGAATTATTGAACCTGCTGTATCGTTTGGATTTATAAAGTTAAGTCCAAGGTCGTTCGGATTATTTTCGCATCCGGCCAGAAACAAAAACATCAGTAAGGGTAAGGTAGTAGCTGTGTATATTATCTTTTTTAACAATGTCATTCAGAGCAATTAGTTAGATAAATTTTTAATGTGATTTGCTGCATCAAGTAAATCTTTGGCAATGAAGTCGATTTGCAGATTTTCATCGAGGCATTTTTGTAAATGCTCCGCTCCATAGCCCGTTAGAACAAGTATTTTTTTTAAGCCTGCGTTTTGCGCAGTCTTCATATCTGTGTAGGTATCGCCAATAAAAAAAGAACTATTCAAATCTATTGAATGTTCTTTCCGCGCCTTGAGGAGCATCCCTATGCGGGGCTTTCTCAAATCGCTTTCAATCTTGTATTTCTCTATGGTGCCTTCAGTGTGGAAAGGCGAATAATAAATATCATCAATCAGTTTTGTTTTTTTGTTTGTAATGCCGAGCAATTCTTCGTGAATTAATTTTAGATCTTCTTCTGTAAAAAATCCCCTGGCTACTCCTGATTGATTTGTAATTATTATATTTAAAAAGCCGAGCTCTTTTAAGATCTCTAGCGCTTCTGTTGTGTATGAATATACTTTTAAATCTTCAACTCTTTTAAGGTAATCTACTTCTTCGTTTATCGTACCGTCTCTATCGAGAAAAACTGCCTTGTTCATATTTTCAGTATTATACTATGAAAAGTTAAATACGTTCCTTATTCAGTGTCAAGTTTCAAATTACGAGTTACAAGTGAAATAGTATTTGAAATTTGACACTTGTAACTTGAAACTGTTATTAGACCAGCGCTTTATACAACGCTGTATATTTCTTTGCAGAAACTTTCCATGAGAAATCCAGAGCCATGCCGTTCCTTAAAATCTTATTCCATTTATCTTTATCTTCGTAAATCTTCAGAGCAGTTTTTATAATTTCTAAAAACTCTTTACTGCTGTATTTGTTGAATAAAAATCCGTTACCGCCGGGTTTTTTGTAATCAACAATTGTATCTGCAAGTCCGCCGGTATTTCTTACAATCGGAACTGTACCATATCTTAAGCTGTACATCTGGTTCAGTCCGCAAGGCTCATACTTTGAAGGCATCAGGAACATATCAGCACCTGCTTCAATTTTATGAGCAAGCACTTCATCAAAACCGATTACTACTGCAAGCTTATCTTTGTATTTTTTCTCAACTGATTTTAAGAACTTCTGATACTTTTCATCACCTTGTCCGAGAATAATCATGTGGACTTTTTCTTTCATCAGAGCAGGAAGAATTTCTTCAATTAAATCGAAACCTTTCTGGTCAACTAATCTTGATATAACTCCGATTAACGGAGTCTCTTCATCGTACTCAATTTTGAACTGTGAAAGTAGCTCGCGCTTGTTTTCCCACTTCAAAGGAATTTCCTGTGAGGTATATCTGTATTCAATTTGTTTATCAACTTCGGGATTCCAAACGGAGTAATCTATTCCGTTTAAAATACCTGATAAGTCTTTTTTTCTTTTATCTAAAATATCTTCAAATCCGCATGAATATTCTTTATCTGTTCTTATTTCCTCTGCATATTTTTCACTTACTGTTGTTATTTTATCTGCATAAGCCAGAGCTGCCTTCATAAAGCTGAACTTACCGTGATGGTTAGCAGCCTCAAAAACTTCGGGCGGAAGGCCGGTTTTATCGAATGAAGCCTTCGGGAAATTTCCCTGATAAGCCAGATTGTGTATTGTGAAAACTGTCTTAATGTCTCTTATGTACGGATGGTCTTTATAAACTGTTTTGATAAAAGCAGGGATAAGTCCTGTCTGCCAGTCGTTACAGTGTATTACATCGGGTTTCCACTGGAGAATTTCGAGAATTTCCAGAACGGCTTTGCAGAAGAACAAATAACGTTCATCGTTATTTGTAAAATCCTGCTTTGTTTTTATGTTCTGGTATATGCCTTTATTCTTGAAAAAATCGAGGTTCTCAAGAAGATATATCTGAGCTTTTGTGTTTTTACCGTGGATAAAGGACGATTTTATGCTGAACTTCGATTCAGTATTGTTCATCTTCATGGTCAAATCTTTCAATCTCTTGATCTCATGAATCTGCAGTCTTCTTTCATCCAGCTGTCCGTACTTAGGGCTAACAATTCTTACTTCGTTTCCTAAGGAATTAAGCGCTTGTGGTAAGGAATTTGAAACATCAGCGAGACCTCCCGTTTTAGAGTACGGAAAAACTTCACTGGTCACAAAAAGTACATTATAGCCTTTTGCCATTAAAGAATAGTTTTTTTAGAAATTACTCTCTTTTTTTATGATTTTCAATGAAGAAAGGGGTATTATAATTTCAAATTTCAGATGTTAAATTTCAAATGTTCAGAGTTAATTTAAATGAATTATGTTATGGTAGTACATTTGAAATCTGAAATTTTAAATTTGAAATTCTATAATCATTTCATTCTGTTTTTTTTGCTGTATATTTTATACTTTAACATCAATCAATCCCATTATTATGAAACAAAGTATAACAACAAAAATATTAATTGTAATACCGGTATTTTTTCTTTTATTTATTTCAAATTCCTATGCGCAATGGAGCGCAGATCCAAATGTAAATCTGCCGGTTTGCGTACAAACCGGAGAACAAGTTTTACCCAAAATTGCGGCGCTGCCCGATGGCGGATGTTATATCTCATGGTTTGATAGCAGAAGCGGAAGCTATGCTGTCTATGTTCAAAGATATAATGCTGCCGGTGTAGCGCAATTTGCAGCTAACGGTTTGCTTGTAAGTAATAACCCGCAGAGCACATCGCTGGTAGATTACGATATGATTGCCGATGACAGCAGCAACTGTATCGTAGCTTTTACCGATACAAGAGCGGGTGGACAAATAATTCCTTACATCTATAAAATTTCTCCGGCAGGAACGATGTTATGGGGGGCAAATGGAATTTCTCTTAACAGCCAGACAACTGTATATCAGGCAAATCCTAAATTAGCAAAGTGTACAGATAACAGTATCTGGGTAACATGGATTTATACATCAACACCCAGAGTTGCAAAGTATCAGAGAATTTCTCCCGGAGGTGTAAAACAATTTGCCGCTGACGGACTCTCAATTTCAGGAACAGGAAGTGAAACTATAGATTTTCCTGCAGCTATAGGCTCAGATAACGGAAGCGTTATTATGATGTTCATAGGATATACAGGAAGTTTTATTTCTCCTTCAAATTATAAAATTTATACACAGAAGTTTTCTTCAACAGGAACTTCAGTCTGGCATCCTACCTATGATACAGTTTATGCATTAGGTGCAGGTTCGGGATTCAATCCTCCTTTTATTTACTCAGATGGAAACAACGGAGCACTGTATAGCTGGAATGATGCAAGAAGCGGAGGCGGAGCAACTTCATATGTACAAAGATTCAACTCAGCAGGTACAAGACTTTTTCCATTAAACGGAAGCGCAGGCAACACTACACCAGGAATGGTAAGAAATACTCAGCAGGCATGTTTTAATACTACAACAGGGGAAACGTTTTTATTCTGGAAGGAAGCAAACAGCGGACAGACACAATTTTCATTGGTAGGGCAAAGATTTAATGCGGCAGGGGACAGACAATGGACTGATGCAGGGCTTACAATAATTCCTATGGGACCCGGTTCTTTTTCAACATTAACAACTCAGGCAGTTGATACCAATGCAGTCCTGTACATCAATGATGCAGTATTCGGCGGAACTGATAACACCATTAAAGTGGCTAAGTTTAACAGAAACGGCACAATAGCTTGGAACGGCGGCGTACTTAAAACAATTAGTCCAACAACAGGCGCAAAATCCAGAATAGATGCAAGAATAACTGTAAATAAAATGAGTATAGTTGTATGGTCAGATTCAAGAAACGGCGCACCTGATATCTATGCACAGAATGTGAACAACAACGGAACACTAGGCGGACCGTCAGGCGTTAACCAGATTTCTTCCGAAATTCCGAACGCATTCGGATTAAAACAAAATTATCCTAATCCGTTCAACCCAACAACCAATATTGTTTACAGTTTAAAAACAAATTCAGTAGTGATGCTGAAGGTTTTCAATATGCTCGGTAAAGAAGTTGCTGCAATAGGTTTAGGTAATCAAAATGCCGGCAGCTACTCTTATACACTTGATGCAGGGAAATTAAATTTATCAAGCGGAATTTATTATTACACAATACAGGCAGGTGAGTTTAAGGATACAAAGAAAATGATGTTAGTGAAGTAAAATAAGGTTTCAAAATTTAACACTACTTTTATCATGCTCGGCACCCCTCCGTTTCAGGGAGGGGGCATTGATAAAAAGAAAATTACAGACACCATATGTTCCCCTCCTTACCAAGGAGGGGCTAGGGGTGGTTTAACGAAGAATATGAATTCTGTTATACATTAAACCCCCCTCTAATACCCCCTTGTTAAGGGGGAGAACCTTACTTGAATATCCTGACAATGCTATTACAGATTCACCCTGATAATCCCGATGAAAGAAAAATAAAACAAGTCGTGGAGTGCCTGAAAAACGGCGGAGTAATAATTTATCCTACAGATACGGTTTACGGAATTGGCTGCGATATTTATAATACCAAAGCAGTTGAAAAAATATGCAGGATAAAAAATTTAAATATAAAAAAGACAGATTTTTCAATAGTGTGTTATGATTTAAGCAATCTCTCACACTTTGTGATGCCGATAGACACTTCTGTTTACAGAATGCTGAAAAAAAATCTTCCGGGACCGTTTACATTCATTATGAATGCAAACAATACCGTACCGAAACTTTTTCAGAGCAAGAAAAAAACTGTCGGGATAAGAATTCCCGATAATAATATCTGCAGAACTATTGTTCAGGAACTCGGCAATCCGATTATGACTTCTTCTATCACAGAAGAAAATGATTTTAAAGATTACCCTAATGACCCTGAATTAATTTATGAGAAGTACGGGAACCTCGTTGATATAGTAATTGACGGAGGAACAGGAGGAAAAACTCCTTCCACAATTGTTGACTGCACAGATGATGATGTAACTGTAATAAGAGAGGGCAAAGGAGTACTCTCTTAATTTATTAATACCCTAACCAAAGTATGAAAAAATATTTATTGTTTTTAGTTTTATCTTCGTTAACGATTTTTTACGGATGCTCAAACCGCGCATCTTACAACATTACTCTTTCGCCGCAAACGAATGAAGTAAGAGGGCTTGATTCTGTTATTATTAATGCACACATAACTAAAGATGCTTATCCGTTCATTCCTTCAAATGCATATGCAAGAAGCACCTGCGGAGAGATGTTTAAAATTACACCTGATTACAACAGCGCAGCGGATATACAATTTTATTTCAAAGGAAATTATGTTGATGAAAATTGTTTATCCGATATAACAGTAATAATTGCCAACGATACAAACGTACAGGGACATACGCAGGTAAAAGTTCTTCCTCCTGTTATAGGCGGATACGTGAATACGCTTGATACCAACAGACCACAAGTGAAAATCACTCCCGATGTAATCGACTTAAAAAATAAATATTTCAAGTGGCAGTATCAGATTGATCTGGTAAGTTATTTTATATCGAATCATATTACAAAGATAGAAATTACTTCACCTGCGCAGTTTACAAATCTTAGAGTGATAAATACTTCGTTCGGAATCAAAGTGAAAATTGTTTCTGAAGACGGAAACAAAAAATGGATTATCACTCCTGAAAATCCTGACGTGAAAAATTTGAACAAAGTATTGCTTGAAGCGGAAAGTAACGGTACATCAGGCGGAAGAGTATTATTCAAAGTTTTTGATAAGGACGGAAACTCAACTGAAGATCTGCAGGTAACGGGTCCTAACTTCGGCTCTAAATAAATTTTAGTTTTATAAATGGAAACTCAAACAGAATTTGACAAGCTGTGGGATTACAATAAACCCGCAGAGACTGAAAAGAAATTCAGGGAAGTTCTCTCGCAGACGAAAAAAGAAGATAACGTAGAATATTATCTTCAGCTCCTTACACAGATTGCAAGAACTCTTGGACTTCAGATGAAGTTTGAGGAAGCCCATGCAGTTTTAGATGACGTTGAAAAGCAGCTGAAGCCCGAAATGATTACAGCACGCATTAGATATAATCTTGAAAGAGGCAGAGCATTTAATTCCTTTGGAAATAAAGATAAAGCGATTCATTATTTCCTTGATGCGTATCATCTGGCTATGGAAAACAATGCCGACTTCTACACAATAGATGCTGCGCATATGCTTGGCATTGCTGAAAGCCACGATGCTGCGCTTAACTGGAATGAAATTGCAATAGAGCTTATAGAAAAAACTACCAATGAAAGAGCAAAAGGATGGCTCGGTTCATTGCTGAATAATACAGGCTGGACATATTTTGATAAAGGTGATTACGAAACTGCAATGGAGTATTTCAGAAAAAATGTTGTGTATCATACTGAAAGAAATCATCCGGTACAGTTAAGAATAGCTAAATGGTGCGTTGCAAGAACTCTCCGCGCGCAAAATAAAATCGATGAAGCATTAAAAATGCAGAATGAAATTAAGGAGTATATGGAAAGCACAGGCGATACCGGTGACGGATATGTGTACGAAGAACTTGGCGAGTTGTATCTTTTAAAAGAAGACAAAGAAAATTCTAAAACGAATTTTAAAATTGCATACGAAAAATTATCACAGGATAAATGGCTGGCAGCAAATGAAAAAGAAAGATTGGAAAGAATGAAGAAGTTAAGCGAGTAAAAAATTTGTGCCGGAGCAGTAACTCCGGCACTAATAAAAATTTATTTTATATCTTTAAATTTTACATCCATTACATCGTAATCTTCCCATCCGCGGTAATCGAAGTGCCACCATTCAGTCGGCAGACCTTTAAATCCATACTTAATCATCACATCTTCTAAAATTTTTCTGTTCTTTATTTGTTCGTCCGTCAACTTCATATAATCTCTATGAGCTTTCTCGGTAAAGTCATCGTATTCAGTCGGCATTGAAAGTTCTTTCCCGTTTTTATCTACAAGAGTTAAATCAACTGCCATACCTCTGTTATGGCGTGAACCTTTCTTTGGGTCAGCCACGTATCTTTCATCCGGCATTATTTCCCAGAATATTCTTTGCACTGAGAGTGGTCTGTAAGCATCATAGACTTTTAATCCGAGTCCCATTGTTTTCAGCTCTTTCTGAACTGAATCAAGACTGTAAGCAGCGTCATCCACTAAAAATGCACGTGCTTCAGGATATACAACTTTCCCTGTAAAATTATTTTTTGTTGCGTAGCGGATATCAAGAAGTATGTGCGGATTCATTTTATTAAGC
This sequence comes from Bacteroidota bacterium, assembly GCA_018266835.1. Classification (NCBI taxonomy): domain Bacteria; kingdom Pseudomonadati; phylum Bacteroidota; species Bacteroidota bacterium. Next base: position 1,576,562 of record JAFDZP010000002.1, read on the forward strand.
TCAATAAATACAAGCTGATTTTTGGTGAGGACTAATTCTGATGTATCGCTCTGCGCGTAAGTAAATCCGGCTAAAAACAATATAAATACAATCAGTAATCTCTTTTTGCAGTTCATGAATGTTAAATAAGATTTAAAGTTATATATCCTGTAAGTATTAACCAGTAATACTGAATAACAACATACACGGCATATAAAAATAAAGTAGCCGCTATTGAAGGAATAATTTTGTTTGTGTAAAAATACCTGACTGCAAAAAACAGATAGATAAACGGAAGAACAAAAAGAATAAAATAATATGTGAAGTCACCCAATTTATCGGCAACACTTTCCAGCAAAGAAAGTATAAGACAGGCAGTAAAAAAATGAAGTGAAAATACCAGATGCTCTGCAATCACTCTTTTTTGTTTGAAAAAAATCAGAGAAAGAATAATAGTAAAAACAACGACAACAATTAAAAAATAAAACGGGATTTTGCTGAAGTAGACAGAATTGAACTTTTCAATAAAAGCTTCTTTGCCCATATTTTTTTCAACCGAAATCTTCTCTACTTTAGCCTGGAAAAAACTTAATTCCTCCAGCGGGAAACTATAATCATTCTTTGCAATGTACTGGCCAAGAAAAACGACAACAACACATGTAAACACAAAAAGCTTTAACGGCTTTACATAGCTTGCAATTCTTCCTTTTACGTATTCGGCGGATAAAAATCCCGGTCTGAACAATAAATATCTGAGCGTTCTGAAAACATTCGAATCAAACTTAAAAAAATCCTCGAAGAAATTGAAAATAAATTTGCTGATAGTTAGATCGTGAAGGGTGAACTTCTTCTGTCCGCAGTTTGAGCAGAATTTTCCGATTAGCGCTGCTCCGCAATTAGTACAGTTTGCCAAGCTTTCTATCGCTCCCTGTAATATGTTATGAAATCGGTTGAGAAAAGATTTGTAACACCTGCAGTCCGCAGCATAGTTACAATCTGCCCTCTGTGAAAAGTCGAGTGGTTCATGCAGTGCATAATTATTTCATAAAGCTTATTGGTAAATCCCTGTCCTGCAATGTTGTGATAAAGAATGTCTGCATCAAAATCTTTTTCGTTTTTTTCATTAACTAAATTGATCATATCGAGTGATGCCTTGTGAAACAAACCTACTGCCTCTTTAAAATTCCCATTAAAATTTTTTACAGGCCATTCGATTTTTGAACTGTCGCTTACTCTTAAAAACCATATCCATTCTGCTCCCCAGATATGGTATACAGTTTCCTTTATAGTTCTAAAACTTGAATCGATATCTTTTTCGAGTACTGAGTCATCCAGCGTGAGCAATAAATCACAGATTTTTTTGTTTGCCCAGTAATTGTAGTTTACATAGTCAGTTAAAATAGTTTTCATTATTTATGTAAATTTAATTCCAGTAATTTTTCATTATTTCATTTACCCAGTCAGGCTGCTTTACTTCTCCTTGGGGTAAAAAATCTTTAAAGACGGGTTTTATATCTATCACGGGAGTTCCGTTTATTGCATCAAGTCCTTTAACAAATAAAGTTTTATCTTTTACTTCAAGCAATTGGACGGTAGTTAATCCTAACTTGTTCGGTCTGTTCTTGGCTCTTTGTGAAAATATACCAACCTCAGGCAAGTGTTTTAAATTACGCGGATGCCTCGCTCCGGAAATTATTTTGGCGTCATCCACTTTATCGAAATAATATATTACTTCAAGATGCGAGAACTCTTCTATTCCTTTGATTGAATCTATTTCTATTTCATCGTTTAACTCAATCCTGCTTACAACTTCTCCCCAGTTATCGTCTTCAATTTCTGTTCTTTCGTTGAATATTTTTCCTATGGGATTTAGAATTATCTCCGCGCTCATTTATAAAGAATTTATAATGGTCTTCCCGGCAATTTTACAAAAAATGATGCTCCTTTGCCGTGCTCGCTCTCAACCCAGACTTTGCCGTTATTCACATTTACCAATTTTTTTACAAGTGATAATCCTAATCCCGTACTTTCTTCTCCGCCGGTAGGCCGCGCGCTAAGCTTTGCAAATTTCTCAAATATTTTCTCCTTGTCCTTCATTGTTAATCCGGGACCTTCATCTTTTATTTCAGTTAATATGTATCCTTCTTTAAATGTATTTATTATGTAAACGTTTTTATCTCTCGGTGAGTATTTTATTGCGTTTGAAATCAAATTAGAGAATACCGAGTTAAGCGAGTTCCTGTCTCCCATCAGTGAAAAATCATTTTCAGAATTAAAATGAATTTTTATATTTTTATCTTCTGCTCTCATCTTGTAATCTTCTATCACTGAACTTATTATCGGAACAATGTTCAGCTGCTCGGGATGTACTTCAAGTTTACCGGATTCAACTTCATTAATTCTTAATAACAGCTTTAATATTTTTAAAACTTTTGTAGCTGACTGGTTTATAGAGGCTACGTACTCAAGCAGTTCTTCTTTATCTGTAGTATCTTTTTCGGCCAGGATTAAATCCGTTATTCCGTAAATGGCAGAGAGCGGGTCTCGTAAATCATGCGAGATAATACTTATATAATGGTCCTTCTCTTCATTAAGCGAATCCAGCTTCTGAATCATCTGTTCAAGCTCAACATTCTTTTCTCTCGCAGCTTCGTATTCTTTTCTATTTTTTTCAGATTCGTACTGTGCTATTAAACCTTTGCTCTTTAGATGCGAATCTGTATTGAACAGCTCTCTTTCAAGGTCGTGAAAACTTTTGTAGTATCGTAATGCTTCTTCAAAATGAGATGTTGCTTCATTTAGTTCGGCAAGATGGAAAAGAGCAGACATTTTCATGTCTTTGATTTTTATCTCAGTAGTTAACTCTATTGCCTGCTGTAAATATGCTTCTGCAACCGAATAATTTTTTAAATTAAGATGTGATACTCCGAGATTCAGATATGATGTAGCTTCTGTTTTTCTATCGCCTATAGATTTTGTGATTTCAAGACACTCAAGAAATTTTTCGATTGCCTTATCTTCTTTCTTAAGAAAAGAAAAGATCGTTCCAATATTGTTAAGTACATTTGCTTCGTCATCTTTTTTGTGAGTCATCTTTATCAGGTTCATAGACTCGTTAAAATAATCCAGTGCCTTGCCATAGTTTCCGAGTTCTTTATAATTCATCCCTATGTTGTTCAGCACATTTGCTTCATCTGTTAACGAATTATCCCTGTCGATAAATTTTAAACTCTTAAAAAGATATTCGTTGGATTTTTTATTTTCACCGAGCGTACTGTACATAAGCCCGATATTGTTCAGTGTGTTGGCAACAGTTTTTCTATCGCCAAACTCCTCTTTCAACCCCAAACTTCTTAAGTAATACTCAAGAGCCTTGGGGTAATTGTTGAGAAGTTTATAAACAATTCCGATATTATTCAGAGTAAGAGCTTCTGAAAGTTTATCGGGTAAATCTTTTTTTATATTTAAAGATTTGAAATAAAACTCAAGGCAGGTCTGATAATTGCTGAGGGACTGGTTTATATTTCCAATCCAGTGATATATTTCGGCTTCGTATTTTTTATTCTGAAAAGCTAATGCGGGTGACAAAGCTTCATAAAATTTCTGCATAGCAAGGTCATACTCAGATAATGCGTAGAGGCTCTCCCCCATAAGCATCAGAGATTTTATCCTTCCTTCATCGAAGTCATTTTTATTCGCAAGGTCATAAGTATCCTGAGCCGAAACCAGGGCCTTCCTTGGATTCGATTTCGTCAAATCCTTGTACGAATCTATTAAATTTGAAACTTCGTTATTATTCATGTATGAAATGTTTCCCGCTAAAACTTCCATCTCGGTAAAATACGAATTTTATAATTCAATATTAAGTCCGCCAAGTTTCATTATCCTCAGGGCGTTAGTGGTCGGACAGGGGCCTGAGTAAATTTTGTAATCAAAAACCATCATATTACCAACAATTTCCTCTTTAAAATGCATATTCCTGATAACATCAAATTCCTTGCCAAGATTTACCAGCTCAAGGTCGTGTGTAGAAATTGCCCCGCAGCCGTTTTTGCCGATAAGCGACTTAATATACTCCCTGCTTCCGATTAACCTTTCACGATTGTTTGTCCCTTTAAAAATTTCATCTACAAGAAAAAACAAAGGCGGCTCGTCGTATTTTAAGATGTTATCATAAATTGATTTAAGACGCTGAACCTCCGAGTAAAAATAAGAAAGACCTTCGTTGAGACTATCGCTTATTTTTATGCATGTGAAAATTCTGTAGATGGAAGTGGAAAAATATTCACAACAAACGGGGGCTCCGCTGAATGCCAGACACAGATTAATGCCGAGTGTTTTCAGAAAAGTGCTTTTACCGGACATATTTGAACCTGTTATTATTATAATCTCATTATTTATGATTGAAAAGTCATTAGAAATTCTTTTCTCATAAGAAAGCAGCGGATGACCTAAGCTTTTTGCTTCAAGTTTTGAATTCTTCTCTTTTGAAATTTCAGGGAAAGAAAATTCAGGATTTGTATATCCGTACTCTGCCAGTGAAATCAATCCTTCAAATTCGTAAAGTTTTTCTAACCATACAGGCAGAACAGTTTTTAATACTTCTTTCTGCTTTGCAAGCTGATTTGAAAGAAAAACATCGTAAGGAATAATTGAGTTTGCAAGGAAACGGAATATTGCATTCTCCCTGAAGCTCAGTAAATTTATTAAGCGGTTTATTTTTTTAGAGAACGTTACAGGATTCGTTTCTTTATTATGAAACGGCTCGAGAAATTTTTGCAGCTCGGGACTGTTGCTGAAATCGGTTTTGGAGATAATTTCGAAAACATTGTACGCTTTCAGATATTCGTCAAAAATAATTTCCGAGGGTCCTATTATCAGTTTAATATTTTTTTCCTGTAACCCGTAGATAATTAATACGAGCAGATACCCTCCCACCCAGTAAGATGGAGTTATATTGTAAAAGTTTAATATGAAGAAAACTATATTGAACAACGAAACGAGTGAATAAAAGAACAGAACGAAATTAGAAATTTTTAAAGTGGAATCTTTCTCAAGCCAGTTGATAAGCTGCGTGCCTTCAAATTCGTTTTGCTTTAAGTAAGAAAATCTGAGAAATAATTTTTCGCGGAAGCTTTTGAAAGGAATTAACTCACGAACAATGCTTTGTCTGAAAGTCAGCTCGTTAAAATCTTTTAAAGGATTAAGCAGCCATGATTTTAATTTTATGTAGCCTTCTTTTGAAAAAGTGCTGTTTAAGATTCTTAGCAATGAATACTGCCCGGTGATATCTAAGTCAATCTCGAAAGGATGATGCGAGTCGCGGTATTCTTTTTTTGCTTCGGGAATATTCTCCCATTGTAAATTCATCTTTGCAAGTCGTACACTCTTTATCTTAATCCATTTTTTTGCTTTATCTATAGAGTGAATTACTTTGCTCTGCCGCGCTGCCAGGATTGAGAATAGAGCCAAATCAAGAATAATAACAACCCAGCCTGTAAGAGTGCTGATATAATTGAATGCAACAAATGCCAGCGCAACGCCTGCAATAATTGTGATGAGACGGTAGTAAGAAAGAGAATTACTTTTCTTATTTAAAAAGTTTATTCTTTCCGTTAGTTTGTTGATTATCTTTTCTTCGTGAACAAGAATTTCATTTCGTGTTGTCATTGCGGAAAATTACCTATTTCTTTAAAAAATTATAATAGTAATATAATTGCTGGAAAACATTGAATAGTTATGATGTAATAATTATCGGCGGCGGGGCAGCGGGACTTTTCTGTGCTTCTGAAGCAGGCAAAAGAAAAAAACGCGTATTAGTAATAGAGCACGAAGAGAAAGTCGGCAAGAAAATCCTCATCTCCGGAGGTGGCAGATGTAACTTTACAAATATGTACGCCTCACCTGAAAATTATATTTCACAAAATCCTCACTTCTGCAAATCTGCACTTGCAAGATACACTCAGCACGATTTTATTGAGTTAGTTGAAAGTTATAAAATATCTTATCACGAAAAAAAGTTAGGACAGCTTTTTTGTGACAGCACCTCGCGTCAGATTGTCGAAATGTTACTTGAGGAATGCAGCAAGTCAGACGTTCATGTAAAAGTAAACTGCAGCGTAAAATCACTCGATAAGAAAAATAACTTTATAGTTAAGACAAACCTTGGTGATTTTGAATCGGGAAGTGTGGTAATTGCATCAGGCGGACTATCAATCCCCAAGATGGGAGCGACATCATTCGGATATAAAATTGCTAAACAGTTTGGAATAAATTTAACAGAAACAAAACCGGCGCTCGTTCCGCTTTTGCTATCAAAAGAAGATTTGAACAAGTTCAGATTTTTAAGCGGAGTTTCGATTGATACGATTGTTTCAAACAATGAAATAAGCTTCAGGGAAAATATTTTGTTTACTCATAAAGGGCTCAGCGGTCCCGCTATTCTGCAAATATCTTCTTATCTGAAGGAGAATGAAGAAATAAAAATTGATTTAATTCCGGATAGAAATCTTGATGAAATTAAAAATTCAAAAGAGAAAATAGAATTAAAAACGTATTTGAAAAATTTCTTTGCCGAGAGATTTACTCAAGTGTTGAACGAAAATTATATTCCATCTAAACCTTTGTATCAGCTTAACGAAAAAGAAATTGATAACATAAATCATTTACTCAAAAATTTTGTGTTGAAGCCTGTGGGAGATGAAGGATACGAGAAAGCGGAAGTAACATTGGGGGGAGTAGATACAAATGAGCTTTCCTCAAAGACCATGATGGCAAAGAAGGCAGAAGGATTGTTTTTTATTGGGGAAGTCGTGGATGTAACAGGCTGGCTCGGTGGATATAATTTCCAATGGGCGTGGTCAAGCGGGTATGCAGCCGCAACAAATATTTAGATAATTACTATTTATTTTACCGCTAAGATGCAAAGTTCTGATACAATGAACGCAAAGATATTTTAAAATATTATAAATTTTATCTTCATTTGTTCTGCGTTTCTTTGCAGAAATTTTTCGCTTATTTGCGGTTAAATTCAGAATAAAGTTTTCAGTAAACAAAAAAGCCTGTCAGAAAAATCTAACAGGCTTTTATACTTATAAAATTATTTTAAAACCTTTTATTCAAATTTCTTTTTAGCAAGCACCACTGCTCCGATAATTCCTACAATAAGCAGGAATGAGGCGAGCTCAAAAGGAAGCGAGTAAGTGGTGGTCAGCTCTTTTCCAAGAGATTCTGCTGTACCGAGACCGAGTGCGCTTTCGCTTATCTTGTCAAATTTTCCGTAAAATCCTGCAAACACCGTAAATCCAAGCAAACACATTAATAATAAAGAAAGCAGAATAGCAGTCAGTTTTTTGAATCCAAGCACTTCCGACATTTTTCTTTCGTCACCCAGGTTCAGAAGCATAATTACGAACAGAAATAAAACCATGATGGCGCCCATGTATACAAGCACCTGAATAATGGCAATAAACTGAGCTCTGAGCAGTAGATAAATTCCTGATGTGGTGAAGAAATTTAAAATTAAAAACAGCGCGCTGTTAATCGGGCTTTTGCGGGTTATCATCATAACAGCTGAAAAAACAGCAAGTATTCCGAGTCCCCAAAACAGAAAAGTTTCTAATGTAAATGGCATAAAGAATAGTAAAGTGTAAATATACTCTTTCTAAAATAAAATTGTAATTACAAATTTTGGGTGAATTTTTATGAGAAATTTATTTGTTTAAACGCAAAGAGCGCAAAAATTATCGCAAAGTCCGCGAAGAGAATAAATAATTTGAAGAGTATTAATAATTTAAAAAGCGTTATTTTTGATTCTGTATTACTTTGCGTGCTTAGCGTAAACTTTGCGTTCTTCGCGTTTAAACCTGAGTGCGGGTTACCAAAGGAATTTTACCGCAATAAAATCCGTTGTAATTACTGCAATTCATTATTCGTTGAATATGCCAATCATTAAAAGTATTTTTATTTCGTATGCCTAAAAAACTCGCCCTTATTTTTTTATTTCTTCTTGCAGTTACAGATGTTTTCGCTGTGAATGTTTCCGGAGATACTACAAACGGAAAAAGAAAAGCTGAAGCCCTCTTTATAGAAGGAAAGACCCTCGAGCTTAAAAATAATTATCTCGGCGCAATTGAGGATTATAAAACAGCTCTTCAATATGATAAAGCCCCCGGAATATATTATGCTCTGGGAAATCTGTATTATTTTCTCGGAAAATATGAAGACGCTTTGACTTATACAAAGAAAGCAGTTGATATAGACCCGAATGAAACTGAGTATCTTGAGCGGCTCTCTTCTATATATATAGGCTTAAGCGACTATCCGAAGGCAGCTGAAATATTTGAAAAAATAATTACTGTTGATTCGAATTATACATACGGACTTTATACTCTTGCGCGGTTGTATCAGGAAATGAAGATGCCATCAAAGGCGATAACGATTTACGAAAGAATAACCGATAAGATCGGCTACGACTACGAAGTGCTGAGAAAGATGTACGATATTTATGTCGGATTTAAGGAGATGGATAAGGCAACTGAAACACTTGAGGCAATTTTAAAATTAAATCCGTTTAACTCGGAAATAAAGGGATTACTTGCTGCGCATTACAGGGAAATTGGCAGACTTGATGAAGCGGAAAAATTATATGAAGAAGTATTTGCTATAAGCCCCAAAGATAAAAATATTCAGGCAGAGCTTATAAAAATTTATTTTCAGAAGAATGATAACGATAAAGGATTTCAGAAATTCAGCCAGCTTCTCGGAAAGGATTCATTAGACTTCTATGAAAAGGTACAGGTCGGCGAAGTTTATTACAGACTGATCAACAACGATAAAGGCGCATTAGATATTACGACAAACATTTTTACAAGTCTGAACAATGAATATCCCGGCGAGTGGATTCCTTATTACTACCTCGGCGCAATTGATTTAATAAATCAGAATGAAGGCGCTTATCAGGAGAAGTTCAATAAGGCTATGCAGTACGGCGATACTGCAAGACAGGTTTTTTTACTCGTGGGTGTTTCATATTTTCAGAAGAACAAAATGCAGGATGCAAAAACTGCACTGGTAAAAGGACTTGAGAGATTCCCGAACGATTTTGATTTTTTAAATCTGCTTGGCAATATAGAGCAGACTTTAGGCAATGCATCAAATGCATTAACATATTATGAGAAGGCGAACGAACAAAATCCGGAAGATGTAAATAACTTAGTCGCTCTTGCAGGATTGTATGAGACATTCAAGCGATACAAAGAATCAAACGCTGCCTACGAAAAAGTTTTAAGTATTGATCCTGATAACGCATTGGCTTTAAACAACTATGCTTATTATTTATCAGTAAGAGGCGAGAGACTCGATTACGCAATGAAGATGTCTAAGAAGTCACTGGAAAATAATGGTGACAACGCTTCATACCTTGATACATACGGATGGATATTGTTTAAGCTCGGAAAAAATGAAGAGGCAAGAGATTATATACTGAAGTCACTGAAGGTAAACGGCAACTCAGCAGTTGTGAATGACCACCTGGGTGACATCTACGATGCACTTGGCGACAGGCCAAATGCAATGAAGTACTGGAAGAAGGCGTACGAACTTGCGCCGGATAATCAGGAATTCAAAAATAAGATTTCAAAATAATTTTTATAAATATAAAATATTCAAAATAATTTAACCTATGTCTAACCACCACAAAGTAATAATAATAGGTTCGGGACCGGCAGGATTTACTGCCGCATTATATACAGCACGGGCAAATTTAAATCCTATAATATTCGAAGGTCATCAGCCGGGCGGGCAACTGATGATAACAACTGAAGTTGAAAATTTTCCGGGTTTTGAACACGGAATACAGGGACCGGAACTGATGGATGTAATGAGAAAACAAGTACACAGGTTCGGAGCGAAATCGATTTATAAATTTATTACTAAAGTAGATTTTAATGTAAGGCCGTTTGTGCTTACAACAGATGATAACGATACTTATACAGCAGATACAGTGATTGTTGCTACAGGTGCTACAGCAAAATTGCTTGGACTTGAAAGCGAACATAAATTCATGGGATACGGAGTTTCTGCATGCGCTACGTGTGACGGATTCTTTTTCAGAAATCAAAGAGTGATAGTTGTCGGCGCAGGTGATACTGCAATGGAAGAAGCAAACTATCTTACAAGGCATGCATCGGAAGTCACAATTATTCACAGAAGCCAGAATTTCCGCGCATCAAAGATTATGCTTGATAGAGTAAAAGAAAATCCGAAAGTAAAATTTATCACCGATACAGTTATAGATGAAGTTGTAGGAACGGAAGAAGATTTTAAGAAAACAGTAACGGGAGTAAAATTAAAAAATGTTGTTACAGGCGAGATAACTGATTATCCCGTAGAGGGAGTGTTTATTGCAATCGGTCATAAGCCGAACACAGATATCTTCAAAGGAATTTTAGATATGGATGATGTAGGTTATCTGATTACAAAGAAGACAAGCTCAGAGACAAATATTCCCGGAGTGTTTGCATGCGGCGATGCGCAGGACAGCATTTACAGACAGGCAGTTACCGCCGCAGGCACAGGCTGCATGGCAGCAATTGATGCTGAAAGATATTTAGAAGCGAACCATAAGTAGAAATGGAAACTTCTCAGCTAATAGTATTACAGGATGTCGCTGATAAGTTAACTTCTATTGGAGTCGATTATATGCTGACCGGTTCTATGGCAGGATTTATTTATGCAATGCCAAGAATGACCAGAGATATAGATATTGTTATTAAAATTTTTCATACAAATAAGGAAAAAATAATCAACGCCTTTAAGAATGATTATGGAGTCTCCGAGGAAGATATTGATTTTGCTCTTCAACATAATCTGATGTTCAATTTTTTTCATAAGGGTACAAAAGCAAAAGTTGATTTTATTGTTCAAAAAAGAACTGAGTACAGATTGAATGAGTTTGACAGAAGAAAGTTCTTTGAGTCTGAAACCTATAAGGGGTATGTTGTTTCTAAGGAAGATTTGATTATTTCTAAGGTTGAATGGGCTAAAGATTCATTTTCTGAGCAGCAAAAAATTGATATTAAATATTTGCTGCAAACAGGTGTTGATGAACAATACCTTCGCCATTGGTTAAGTGAATTAAACTTATCAGAAATTTTTAATAAGTTAGCATATGAATGACACATTACCGCACATACAGAAACGATATGAGGATATGATCATGGAATTACCATGGGAAAAGCGACTTGAAATGGGAGCAGAAATGTTCGATACAGGTTTAGCTTTATTGAGAATGGGTTTACCAGATGGACTTACTGAAAAAGAAAAAGAATTAGAGATTTTTAAAAGAATGTATCAGCCGGATTTCAATTCTGAAAAACTTGAAAAATGGATGAAGATGTACAAAGAATATTTAGATTCAATCGAATAAGTTATTATTAATTACAAATTATTAATTATATAAAATGCCTTTCTATCATAAGCTGGGAAAATTCCCGCAAAAAAGACATACACAGTTCCGTCAGCCCGACGGCTCTTTGTATAAAGAAGAATTGTTTTCTACTATAGGCTTTGATAGCATTTACTCAAATGCTTATCACATAAATTCTCCCGCTAAAATAAACGGTGTAGAAGATAAAGTAGAAGTGTTTCATATTGAAGAATGGGAAAACGCTCCGCTAAAACCGTATCACTTCAAAACAAAACCGCTTACACCAGAAAGCGATATCATCTATGGCAGAAAGCCCGTGATGTATAACAACGATGTTATAATGAGCATGTGTCTTCCTGCATCGCAGCCCGATGCATTTTTTAAAAATGCATTGTATGATGAAGTTTATTTTGTGCATGAAGGCGAAGGAACACTTGAAACTCAGTTAGGATTTATGAAATTCAGAAGAGGAGATTATATTGTTATTCCAAGAGGAATAATTTATAAATTTAATTATACAACTCAGCCGAGACTTTTAATATTTGAATCTAACGGACCGGTTGAAACTCCGCGCAGATACAGAAATCATTTCGGACAGCTTCTTGAACACTCTCCTTATTGCGAGAGAGATATCAGAGTTCCCGAAGAGATGGTTACAATAGATGAGAAGGGTGACTTTGTAATTAAGATTAAAAAAGGAAAACAGATGACGGCTATTCATTATGATTTCCATCCTTTCGATGTTGTCGGTTATGACGGATATTACTTCCCTTGGATTTTCAACATAGAAGATTTTATGCCTATCACAGGTAAAATTCATATGCCGCCGCCTATTCATCAGACTTTCCATGCGCCGGGATTTGTAATCTGTTCGTTCTGCCCGCGACTTCTTGATTATCATCCGCTTGCTGTACCGATTCCTTACAATCACAGTAACATTGATTCAGATGAAATGCTTTATTATGTTGACGGAAATTTTTCAAGCAGAAAAGGTGTTGAGTATGCTTCAATAAGTCTGCACCCCAACGGTATTCCGCACGGCCCGCATCCCGGAACTGTTGATGCTGCATTGGGCAAAACAGAAACTCTTGAAACTGCTGTTATGATGGATACGTTCAGACCGTTAAAGCTTACAAACTTTGCAAAAGACTGGAGCGCTGAAGAATATTACTTAAGCTGGAGAGAAGCAGAGCCGAGTGAACTGATTAACGAAGGACAGTAAATATAATTTTCATATTATTATACTAAAGGCGGTTTCATTTAATGATGCCGCCTTTTTTGTTGTCATATATTTTAAAACCCCATTCTATTATACTAAAATATTAATACTTATTTAAGTTGACAATGTAGTTTTATTTAATTAAGTTATAATAAGAAAAAAAACATTATTCATATCTCTACAATTCTTCTAAACAACTCCGGAATCTTGAACAAATAATATACCTCCTTCAAATTAAACTACAAGGAGTAACTATGTTGTCAAAAAAATGTTTCAAGTATTTTTTACTGTACATTCAAAAAATTCTTATAAGCCTTTCATTCTTAATTACACTTACTCAAATTGTCTGTGCTCAGGTTAACCAGGAATGGGTCAGTCTTTATGACAGAACCGGAAACGGAAACTTAGGAATTATTGCAATGAAAACTGATAACGCCGGAAATATTTACATTACCGGAGCAACTTATTTTACTCAATTCAGTCCGGACTATGTAACTATAAAATATAATTCTGCAGGTGTTCAACAGTGGACTGCTACGTATAACGGCCCGGGAAATTTCAATGATGAACCGTCCTCTATAGCTATTGACTTAGCAGGTAATGTATATGTTACGGGTGGAAGTTATGGGAATAACTCTAATTATGATTATGCAACTATTAAATATAATTCAAGCGGCGTTGAACAATGGGTTGCAAGATACAACGGATCCGGCAATAATATAGATGAGGCAACCTCGATAGCTGTGGATAATAGCGGAAGTGTTTATGTTACAGGTTGGAGCAGGGGAAGTAATTCTAATGATGATTATGTTACAATTAAATATAATTCTTCAGGTGTTCAGCAATGGGTCGCCTTATATAATGGTCCTGCTAATAGTAGTGATCAGGCGTCAAGTCTTATAGTAGATCAATCAGGAAATATATATGTTACAGGAGGAAGTGTTACTTCGGGAAAATTTGTAGATTGTGTGACCATTAAATATAACTCAGCGGGTGTTCAGCAATGGAGAGCTGTTTATGATGGAGCAGTAAATCAACCGGAAACGGGAAAATTTGTAGGACTGGACATAGCAGGAAATGTGTATGTAACGGGTTCAAGTTTTGATACAACTACCGGTCCAGATATTTTAACTATTAAATACAATAGTTCAGGAATTGAACAATGGGTAAGAAAATATAATAGAACCGGAAATATGATAGACGAAGCTGCGGGGATGGTAGTTGATGGCTTGGGAAATACCTATATTACAGGAAATAGCGTTGATGATTACATTACTCTCAAATATAATTCGGCAGGCGTTCAGCAATGGGCTTCATTTTATAATGGAACCGGAAACTTTATAGATGAAGCTAAGTCGATAGCTACTGATAAAATCGGGAATGTATATGTTACGGGCGAAAGCCTGTTAACAGGCTCAACATCAGAGTTTGCTACACTTAAATATAATTCCAACGGAACTCAGCAATGGATTAAAAAATATTCAGGAACAGGAATGTTTTTTAATAGAGTGCCCATCCTAAGTGCTGATACCTCCGGAAATGTAGTGATTTCAGGAATAAGTAATGGAATAAATAATAGCTCATATTATACGACCATAAAGTATTCTCAGTTTGTAGGGATATCGCCGGTTTCGTCGAATCTACCTTCCGGATTCTCATTATCGCAAAACTATCCTAACCCGTTCAATCCTTCAACTAAAATAAATTTTTCGTTACCGTTCAAGACATTAGTTAAATTATCTGTCTTTAATTCACTTGGTAAGGAAGTAAGTTCTTTGGTAAACGAAAATCTACCCGCAGGAAATTATGAATATCAGTTTAATGCAGAAAATTATCCCAGTGGAATATTTTTTTACAAGCTTGAAACTGAAAGTTTTACAGAAACAAGGAAAATGATTTTGTTAAAATAATTTAATATCGGGGTGTAAATCAAAATCTAACCTGAGAGGATTAAAATCCTTTCAGGTTTTTTTATTTATCAGAGGCAAAAGCAAGTCCTACACCTTTAAGTGCATTTTCAAGTTTGGGAATTGTGCTTGGTCCGAAACCGTGAAGCTTTAACAAATCTTTCTTAGAGTATTTTGAAAGTATTTTAAGAGTTGTAATCTTCTCTCTTTCAAGTGCTCTTCTTGCAGGCGCACTGATAGTAGATAAAAATCCTTCCTTAGGCTTCTTTTCTTTTTCACATATGGGGCAAACAGGGCAGTCACTGCTTTTATAATAAGTGTGTCCTTTACTGCATATTCTTTTATTCTTTGATTCCTGTTTCATTATTTTCGGAAAAAAGTTACTCTGTAATTTTTTATTTCAACCGAAATTATTCCTGCTTTTACGGCGGGGTCGCTATAAATCATTTCTTCAGCTTCTTCACGTGTATCGGCTTCCCATACACTTACTCCCATACTGCGGTCTTCGCAGGGACCTGCAATTAAAACTTTTCCTTCGTTAAATTTCTGCTCAAGATAAAGAAAATGATCGCTCATTAACTCCTGCTCGCGTTCAGTCATTTCGTTGATGGTCCAGTCATTGAGGGGTCTGATAATTCTCAGAAAGTGCGGCATGTTTGTAAATTAAATTTTATGCGGCTGTACAGGAATATGTGAAAGAATATTTATTTTGAATTACGCCACAATGAAACTCTGTAATCTTTTATTTCAAGAGTTACAATTCCTGCTTTTACTGCGGGGTCATTGTTTCCGATTTCCTCGGCTTCTTCGGGTGTATCCGTCTCAAGTATTCCTATGCCCATGGTAGTATCAACGCAGGGACCGACCATCATAACTTTTCCTTCATCAAATTTTTGCTTGAGGTAAGCGAAATGCTCTCCCATAAGTCTTCCTTCTTCTTCCGTGAAGTTGCCTGTGCTCCAGTCGTTTACAGGTTTTATTAAATATAAAAAGTGGGGCATGATGTTTTTCAATTAAAATTGAAGAATGTTTGAAACAACTCTTTTGAACTCTGATGCTTCCATTATACTATCACAGCCAGCCTTAAAAACTTCATCACGGTTTATCTCTCTGCTATAAAAGCAGAGTATTTTTTTCTTTTTAGAGAGCTCATTGCTTCTCACATTTCTGATAAGCCCAAGCGGCTCAGTTTTTGTAAAATCCAGGTCTAAAAAAATTGTATCTAAGTTCTGGTCAGTTGAGTTTTTTTCTATAACTGCTAAGTTATCGGAGATTATTAACTCTACCTGTACATTCAGTTTTGTAAGTGTGAGAGCGGAGATGCGCACGTATTCGGATATCTCTCTGTTATCCGTTACGAGTAAAATTTTTCTTGTCATATTCATAGCATGAATTTACCTATATTTCATCCCTATAAAAATAAAAATATATTTCCCAATTCGCGGCAAAAGCAGAATGTATTGTGTCAAGAAATATTTTTTTTGCAGCCACTACTAATAGGGAGGATATTCTTTGAAAAAAGTTTTTAACTTTGTATTTTGTGTAAGTTCTTTCT
The DNA here is from genome assembly GCA_018266835.1 of Bacteroidota bacterium. NCBI lineage: Bacteria > Pseudomonadati > Bacteroidota > Bacteroidota bacterium. The sequence goes on from JAFDZP010000002.1 coordinate 1,592,650, forward strand.
TATAGAATAAAATTTTTTCTCAGCAAAATTTACCGACTGGATCTATTCTAAATTATATAAATTAAACGAAATATCCGGTATTAATAAATCAATAATTTGACTCAGAACTTACGAGGGGGCGTAAGTTTCACCTTATGTTTTTACATTATTTATAACTCACAAAATTTTTTTATAAATATCTGAACAGGATTAAAAAAGTGGAAAATAATGACGGGAATTCTGAATTGAAAAACCCTCTAAATAATACTAACTTAAAACCACTAAAAAATCGATAAAATTTTCTTCATTTTTATACCAATATGCCTAAATTAACAATTGATAATCAGGAAATAGAGTTTAAACCGGGACAGACTATAATAGAAGCTGCGCGTCAGGCCGCAATTGATATTCCACATTTTTGCTGGCACCCTGCGCTTTCGGTTTCAGGAAACTGCCGTATTTGTTTAGTTGAAGTTGAAAAAATGCCGAAGCTTGTGATTGCATGCTCTACTCCCGCCACTGACGGAATGGTTGTGCACACAAAATCAGAAAAAACTATTCACGGACAAAATGCCGTAATGGAATTTCTTCTGATAAACCATCCGCTTGATTGTCCTATCTGTGATGAGGCAGGCGAGTGTAAGCTTCAGGATTATGCTTATAAATATTCTGTAGGAACCTCACGCTATGATGAAGAAAAAAATCATAAAGAGAAAAGAGTTTCACTAGGACCGAATGTAATGTTCGATGCAGAAAGATGTATATCATGCTCACGCTGCATAAGATACTGCGATGAAGTTGTAAAAAATCCACAGCTCACTTTTGTTCAAAGAGGCGAGCACGTTACGATTGAAACTTTCCCCGGAAAAGAGCTTGATAATCCTTACTCAATGAATGTGATTGAGATCTGTCCTGTAGGAGCGTTGACTTCAAAGGAATTCAGATTCAAAGCAAGAGTATGGGATATGTCGTTCACAGATACAGTATGCCCGGGCTGCGCAAGAGGATGTAACACAAGAATGGGTGTAAGAAATAATCAGGTGCTCAGAATTGAGCCGCGCGAAAATTTAGGAGTGAATGACTACTGGTTATGCGATTACGGAAGACTTGAAACAATAAAAGATATAAACAACAAAGATTTAAGAGTTAACTCTCCAATGTTAAGAACCGATTCCGCCAATGAATTACTTGCTGTTGACTGGGATGAAGCAGTTTCACATTCGCTATCAGAATTAAAAAAATATCAGAGTTCAGAGATTTTATTCTTAGCTTCTCCGTACTCAACACTTGAAGATAATTATGCATTAAAGAAATTTGCAAAGGACGTATTTGGTTCAGAAAATATTTTTTACATTCCGAACATTGATGAAAAATTCGGGGATGATATGCTGAAGAAATCAGATATGACTCCGAACTCAAACGGATTAAAGTTACTCGGAATAAATCCTATAGGCGGCAATGCTTCATCTGCAAAAGCAGTTGTAGTTTTAAATGATGATTTAAAAAGATTAGCGGGAGCTGCAAACTTTGAAACAATAATTGAACTGGCTTCTTATAAATCAGAACAGGCGAATACAAAAGTAGTAATGCCTGTCTCGACCTATGCAGAAATTAACGGAACGTTTGTAAACTTCCAGAACAGAGTTCAGAGAATAAGACCTGCAGTTGCTTCACTTGAGCAGGAAAGACTGCCGGGTGAATTCTCTATGTCACGCTTAGATAAATTCGGCGCGCATAACGACAGATGGACTCACGGCACAAGATTCAATTCAAGACCGGGATGGAAAGTAATTAAGCAGCTTGCAAAGGCATTCGGCAGCAGCTTCGCTTTTGAAAATTCAGAGGAAGTATTTATGGAGCTTGCCAATACAATAGAAGGTATGAACGGTTATGATTATGATTCAGTAGGTCATGAAGGTGTGGTAGTCGGTTCAACTCCGCTTGTAACAGCATAAGATTTTTTATTAAAGTTATATAGATGTATAAAAGAAAAGGCGGGTGATTAACCCGCCTTCTTTATTTTCTGTTTGAAAGTATTGTCTGAAGCGTCCACTTAGCCCATCCGTGATGGGAGATTTCCTTGTCAGGGGGCAAAACATTTACATCGAACCAATTAAGTTCGGCAATATTATCTCCTGGCTTAAAATCATAATTCTCACCTGTATAAACATAATGAAAAATCACATGCCAGCTTTTATCCATACCTGTGAATGATTCGACGTGGTCAATCTTAACGGATTCAGTTTCAATTCCCAGCTGCTCTTTCAAGATTCGAATTGCAGCATCATCGGGGTGTTCACCTGTGTTAATCAAATCATCGGGAATAAACCATCCCTGCTGTCCATTGTAGTTATCTGAGTTTTTGTATTGTACCAGTACAGTTTTGTTGTTAGATGACTCTCCCGATAAAATTGTAACGTCGGCAACAAGTTTGATTTTTTGCTCCATAGAAATTTATTTATAATGCTGTATCATCCACTGAATCAAGATAAGCAATGATTGGCTTGATAGCTTTCTTCACTGTATCTTTTTTGAATGGTGATTCAAGGTTTGCATATTTTAATAAATCTAAAAAGGACTGGCTTCCGCCTGCTTTGCAAAGCTTAATGTAATCTTTAAGCGCAGCTGTGTTTTCTTTTTTTGAACCTGCGTTAACTTTTTTCCAGAACTGAAATGCGCATACCTGAGCTAAACCGTAATCAATGTAGTAAAAAGGTTTTTCGTAGATATGTCTTTGCTGCTGCCAGTATCTTCCTTCTTCAAGGAAAGCATTATCATCGTAATCTTTGTTCGGTAAATATTTGCGCTCAATCTCTCTCCACTTTGCATTACGCTCTGCAGGAGTTACGTTAACGTTTTCATAAACCCAGTGCTGGAATTCATCCACTGAAACACAGTAAGGTAAAAATTCAAGCGACCTGACCAAATGAAAATATTTGAATTTATCTGTATCTTCTTTAAAGAATAAATCCATCCAGTCCCATGTAATAAACTCCATACTCATAGAATGGATTTCACATGCTTCTAAAGTTGGATTTAAGTATTCGGGTATTTCAAAGTCCCTGCTTGAGTATGCCTGAAATGCATGACCGGCTTCATGGGTAAGAACTCTTATATCGTCTTCAGTTCCATTGAAATTTGAAAATATGAACGGGCTGCCGAACAACTTTAAGAATGTACAATATCCACCAACTGCTTTACCTTTTTTGTTTTCAAGGTCCATCAATTCACTTGAGTACATCAGCTGAAAAAATTCTCCGGTCTCAGGTGAAAGTTCTTCATACATCTTTAAAGTACTATCAAGAGTTTCCTGTAATGTTCCTTTTGGAGTAGCGTTACCGGTCGGGAAGTGAATGCTCTCATCGTAATAATGAAGTTTATCCAGTCCAAGTCTTTTCTCCTGTTTTTCTCTGAGCTTCTGAGTTACAGGAACAATTGTTTCCAGAATTTGTTTTCTGTATGCTGCAACATCGTCTGCATTGTAATCAGTTCTTCTGAGATTTGTATACGCCAGCTCTATATAATTTTTATAACCGAGCTTCTTTGCCATAGCATCACGGACTTTTACTAAATCGTCATATATTCTGTCGAACTTCTCCGTATTATCTTTAAAGAAACTCCATTTAGCTTCAGAGGCTTTTTTTCTCATGGCTCTATCTTTAGATGTTGTGAAAGGTCCGAATCCTGATAGGTTCCTTTCTTCACCTTCAAACATAATTTTTGCAGAAGCCATCAGCTGTTTGTATTCAGTGGTAAGGTCGCTGGCTTTTATCATATCACTCTGAATTTCAGGAGAGAATGTTTTAATTGCTGCTTCGGCGAGATTAAATAAGTGCTTGCCGATTTTCTCTTCGAGTTTCTTTCTGAACTTGGAATTTAAAAGAATTTTATAAAATCTTGTATCGTAATCTTTAAGTAACGGCATCACAGAGTCCAGAAATTTTCTTTCATTCTGATAAAATTCATCGTTGGTATTAATTGTATATCTTACATTCGCAAGTCTTCCCATTGTATCGAATTCATCTCGCAAAATATTTATTTCATGTAATGCTTCTACCTGTGCTTCGAGGTTCATTGCATTTTCAAGTTTTATCAGCTGGTTGTCAAAATGCTCTTTGTATTTTTCTATATCCGGTCTCTGGTAAGTAAAGTCTTTAAATTTCATAGGTAAATGTAATTAGAATAGATTCTGTTATTAAATATTATTTAGATTAATTTAAAAGCGCATGGTTTAATTCTTCCGTGCCCTCTACGACAAATATTCCGTCTTTAATTATATAATTTCTTGTTCCGTCTTTTTGAACTGATGCAATGTACTCAATGCTTTCATAAGGTAACGTCATATCGGTGTGAACGTTAGTATATGCCTGCATGATATCTTCTTTTCTCAAGATAGATTTTTCATTATCTTTTGCAATCATTTCTTTATGATCAATAACGTTGTAAACTTTGTGGTCTTCCTGCCACATGAAGCATGTATCACCAATGGCAAAGTGCGGTCCCATTTTTTCAATGATAAGAATAGGAAGGATATTAAGTATATCAAATTCTTTAGCAAGTTTGTAAGCTACAGTATTAGTTCCGATAGCAAATTCTCCTATAGGAAGTGTTTTATGCGGGAAGAGTAAATTCTCTTCAACAAATTTTTTGTTCTCTTCTTCGTTATCAAAATTTGTGCAGCTGTATTCTTCGATGAATCCGTCTTTGAATTTTAATCTTAAGTTTTCAAACTTCAGACTTCTTAAGAAGATTTCTTCAAAGTGAAGTATTCCATTTGTTCCGCTGAGTTTAGGAGATGTGAAAACTTCTCCAACCGGAATATTCTTATCGGCTCCGATATTTAAGAAGTTTGTTTCCTTCTCAGGATTTTTTAATTCATGCATGCTTACGCGAATAAACGTCTCATTGTTATCTTTTCCTTTTACTTCTACATATTCAGCAGTATCAAGAACATCTATAATATTTTTCTGAATTCTTTCCTGGTGGTCTGTATCCATCATGTTGATTTCTACAATGCCGTCGAATATCTTTTCAAAATCTTTACCGATTTCAGGAGAAGGCAGCGAAACAGCTGTAAAGCTTGTTTCGTTTGACCTCACATATTTATCCATGCTTGCTCTGAAATTCGTAACGAAAGTTCTGAACAACTTTGTCTTTTCTCCGTCAAGTTTTATTGTAGAAGGTTTGTTTACAGGTGCAAATGGTTTCTCACCGAACCTGTCGAACATAATTACACCTGAAAATTCGCTCAGCAAATCCTTAACGGATTCTGATGCGCTTTCATATGCTCTTTTATTGTTCTCTATATATTCTTCAGTGAGATATAGTGCAATATCAAATCTGTGATCATAACGGTACTGTTTATTTGAAGATGTTGTCTGTATACTTGAAAGAAGAGCAGTCAGGTTATTTTTCTCCAGCTCTTTAATTATTTCAACAGATAGTCTTTCCATTCCGATATTTGAAATGTAGTTGACAGTCTTCTTCTTTGATAAATCTTTTTCTTCGAGTTCAAATCCGCGCAGGTAAGCTTTTACAATTGAATGCGCCTGAGCTTTTATCTTTTCATCGGGATATTCTAATAAGTGCTGAGCAGTTTTTATTTCGTTATCCGTAATGTGTTTGCCGTATCTGAATAAATATCTTAAGTCAGAAAAATCACTCTGAGAAAAAATATCTCTCAAAGGATTCATTTCCGGGTCGTATTCCTGATTCAAATTGAATTTATAATTCTCAGTCTTATCGTTTGTTTCGGGTGAAGTCATCACAGCATATAATTCATCATAAGAGAAATTATCTTTTAATAAAATTTCTGCTGCCTTTATAAATACTGAGTTGTATTTGTGAAGCTGAAGCAGCCTGTGCTCAAATGCGTACTCTATGTATAATTTGAAATAGGTAGAAAAGAAAGTAATAAGCTGTCCTGTCTTCACACCGAAAGTATTAACTGCAAACTGAGGATTAACATAGCTGCACACGTAATTATCAGGGTGAAGATCCGAATACAGGTCTTTATTTATTTCGTAAAGTTCATCGAAGCTTTTTTCTGTAAAATATTTTTCGTCTTTTATGTCTTCCTCAAGCTTTGCTATTTTTAATATCCAGCTGCTTATAGTATTAACATAAGCTTCATATTCATTTTTTCTTCCGGAAGTTTTTGAGTTTAGTCCGGAAATCTTATCTAATGTTTCAAGATAGCCGCCCCTTATTGCTTCGTTTTTTTTAGTATATTCTTCTTTGTATTCAGACATATGTTAATTTCTTTTGATTACCTTATTTTTGTTTACCGTATTAAATTTGTTTTTGTTGCGTTTTACTCTATAGGATTTGCAAATGCTTTTCCTCTCATTGTGTGTCTCTTCTGAGATGATAAAACAAGTTTTCTCAATCTTATATTTTCAGGTGTAACTTCAATAATCTCATCGTCTTTAATGAACTCAATTGCTTTTTCAAGGGACATTGGAATTACCGGAGTAAGGATCATGCTTTCATCTTTTCCCGATGCTCTCATATTTGAAAGCTTCTTTCCTTTTGTTGCATTCACGTCTAAATCGTTATCTCTGTTATGTTCACCGACAATCATACCTTCGTAAACCTGAGCATTCGGAACTACGAATAATGTTCCGCGCGGCTCAAGATTGTACAGTGAGTATGAAAGCGCAACTCCGTCTCTGTCTGAAACGAGTGAACCTGTTAATCTTGTCTGGAAATCTCCTCTGTATTCTTCGTATCCCTGCAGATAAGAATTCATTAATCCCGTACCTTTTGTATCGGTAAGGAATTCGTTTCTGTATCCGATAAGTGAACGTGAAGGGATAGAGAATTCAATTCTCACTCTACCTGTTCCGTGATTAACTAAGTTAATCATTCTTCCTTTTTTGCGAGAAAGCTTTTCGGAAACTATTCCGATAAACTCTTCATCGCAGTCGATGAATAAATGTTCGATTGGCTCTAGAGTTTTTCCATCCTGTTTTCTGAAAATAACCTGAGGTCTTCCAACGCTAAGCTCATATCCTTCTCTTCTCATAGTTTCGATTAAGATAACCATCTGAAACTCGCCTCTTCCTTTTACGATAAAGCTTTCGCCGTCTTCGGAATCTTCGACTTTTAATGCAACGTTTCTTAATGTTTCTTTATGAAGTCTTTCTTTAATTTTATTTCCCTGTACAATTTTTCCTTCTCTTCCAGAGAGAGGTGAAGTGTTCAATGAGAATTTCATTGAGATAGTCGGCTCATCTATTGCAATTCTTTTTAATGCCTTCGGACTTTCCTTTGTACAAATCGTATCGCCGATATGAACATCTTCAATACCCGCTATGATAATAATATCACCCGGATCTGCCTGCTGAATATCGCCGTACTTCACGCCTTCATAAGCCTGAATTTTTGTAACTCTTAAATTCTTTGCTTCACCCGCTTCATTGAGACATACCATTTCCTGATTTCCTTTTACTGTACCGTTAACAACTTTACCAATAGCAAGTCTTCCCAGAAATTCCGAGTAACTTAAGTCAGCAACCAACATCTGGAACGGCTCATTTTCATCGTACATAGGTCCGGGAATCTGGTCAATGATAGTCTCAAACAAAACTGAAAGGTCTTTGCCCGGTTCTTCCAAAGTTTTCTGAGCAATTCCTTCTCTTCCGATTGCATACAAAACAGGAAATTCAATCTGCTCTTCAGTTGCGTCAAGGTCGATGAATAAGTCGTAAACTTCGTTCAATACTTCCTGCGGACGCGCATCTTTTCTATCGATTTTGTTTACTACAACTATAATCTTTAATCCGCCTTCGAGGGCTTTTTTCAATACGAATCTTGTCTGCGGCAATGGACCTTCTGATGAATCGACAAGAAGCACTACTCCGTCAACCATCATAAGAGCTCTTTCAACTTCGCCCCCGAAGTCTGCGTGGCCCGGAGTATCAAGAATGTTGATTTTTGTATCTCCCCATTTTACAGAGCAGTTTTTTGCAGCAATAGTAATACCTCTTTCTCTTTCGAGGTCCATATTATCCATAAGTCTGTCTTCAACTTCCTGGTTTTCTCTGAACATACCGCTTTGTCTGAACATATGGTCAACAAGCGTAGTCTTTCCGTGGTCAACGTGAGCTATAATAGCTATATTTCTAAGGTTTTTGTTTTGTGTTAAGTTTTTCATTAAATGAATTTATTTATATAAAAGTCTGATTGTTGTTCGCAAGATGCTCCCTGAATTTCCAACTTTACCAACGGGGGTATAAAAGCGGTAATATTTATAACGGGGAAAAAATGGATATTTAAGTTACCTAATTTATGCCTTAACATAAATGTAATTTCTTCCCCTTTTCACTGCAAATTAAGAGGGAAAATGGGTCTTTTTTGAATACAAAATGTTATTGTTTAGGAACACAGATAATTATGATTTTTATGATGACACAGATTTTTTAATATTATTCGGTTTGAATTAACCCCATCCTTCAGGATGGGGACCAGTACACAAACAAATAGAGCCCCCTCCTTACTAAGGAGGGGGAAGGGGGTGGTTAACAATTAAATTTAGCGCAATCATTTTGGTTATCAAGTGCCGATACTCATGCGTCAGAATTTACACCTAAATTTTATGATTCAAACCGCCCCCTCAGTCCCCCTCCTTCGTAAGGAGGGGGAAGCAGTATAAGAAAATTTTCTGTGACACCATAAAAATCATAGCTATCTGTGTTCCTTATAATCATAAAAAATTAAGGTCATTTTGCAACTTTTACCTATGAAATTCGTTCATATAAAATGAAAGTCTCGCGCTAAAATCTCCTGCTGTTTGACATTACCAAAAAAAATTTATATTTTTGTAAACCATGAAAATCTAAATCACGGAGATATTACTTTTCAAAAATGACAAAAAATAATTTACATATTATCTCAATGTTTGTAGCAGTCGCCCCGCAAGGATGCGATAGAGCGCAAAGTCCGTGGTTTAAGAGGAGGAATTTAGTCAGCTAAATTCAGAACATACCCAACAAGTTTAAACCGCGGCATTTGAAAAAAGTGACCGCGGTTTTTTTTTACCCTCCGCGGCACAACAAGACAAAATACGATTTCTAACTATATTTTATAACAGTAGTTTAAATTCATAAGTTTTATGGAAAACCTGAAAAGACTTTTCGGAATTCTTGGCAAATGGAAGGGATATTATATTCTTTCAGGGCTGCTTCTTATTCTTTCAACACTCATAAGAATGCTCGAACCCAAAGTTTTGCAAATCACAGTTGATAAGCTCGTGCTTTTATTGCAAGGGGCAAACGGAAACATAAAGGTCTCCGGAGATTCAATTTCAAAATATTTATTTGATCTGCTTCCGAAAATGACCGGCAATAATGTTGTGAACGTTCTGATGACTATTGCCGGAATATTTTTAATTCTTTCTTTTTTCCGCGCAGCGTTCTGGTTTATATCAAGCACGATAACGGCTTCTTCAACTGAGAATGCAATTAAAGAGCTGAAGGATAAATTGTTCACGCACATTCAGTTTCTGCCGATGACTTATCATTCGCAGATATCAACAGGACAGCTTATTCAGCGATGTACCGGTGACGTGGAAACAATCAGAAAATTTGCCTCGATGCAGGTAGTTGAAGCTTTAAGAATGGCAGTGTTGTTTATCGGGGCGTTTGTAATGATGCTTTATATCAACGTTCCTTTTGCATTCATAGCAATAGCGCTTTGCCCCCTGATAATTATAGGCGCAATTTTCTTCTTCAAAAAAGAAATGTTCATCTGGGATGAACACGAAAAAAGGCAGGACAAGCTTGCAGTAACTGTGCAGGAAAATTTATCAGGCATCAGAGTTGTAAAAGCATTTGCTAAAGAAAAATTTGAGATTGATAAATTCACTGAGCAGAACGAAGAGAAAAGACAATGGGGATTTAAGCTGCTTAAGCTTCACTCCTACTTCTGGCCTTATTCAGATATTGTAATGTACACTCAGCTTGCAATATGTATTTTCATGGGGGGATATTACACTCTTAACGGAATTATTTCAGTCGGTGAGCTTACGGCATTCTACACTTATTCAATGTTTGTTATCTGGCCTTTAAGAAGACTCGGCCAGCTTGTTAGTGAAATGGGAATGACATCGGTTGCAATCGACAGAATTTATTCGATACTCGGAAGCATCCGTGAAGAAGATAACGGTGAAATAAAAGAAGCTGAAAAATTAAAAGGCGAGATAGTTTTTGAGAACGTTACTTTTAATTATGAAGGGCACGATAAGAGTGCGCTCGAAAATATTTCGTTTACTGTGAAACCCGGAGAGAAAGTTGCGTTGCTCGGTCCTACGGGAGCAGGGAAATCAACAATAATCTCACTGCTTGTAAGATTCTTTGATATTCAGAAGGGAAAAATTCTTTTAGACGGCAAAGATATTAAAAGCTATACGAAAGAATTACTTAGAAAAAGAATCGGAGTTGTGTTACAAAAGCCGTTCTTGTTCTCGACTTCGATAAAAGAGAACATTGCATACGGCAACAGAGATGCAGAGACAGAGGACATTATTGACTCTGCAAAAACTGCAAGCATACATGAAATTATCAACGATATTTTTCCTGATGCTTATAAGACTGTCATAGGAGAAAAAGGAATAAATCTCTCCGGCGGTCAGAAGCAGAGAGTGACGATTGCGAGAACATTGCTAACTAAACCTGATATACTTGTGCTTGACGATTCTACTTCAGCAGTTGATACTGAAACTGAATATGAAATCCGCCATGCGCTTGATAAAAAAATGAAAGGCAAAACAACTTTCGTTATCACACACAGGATTAACGCAGCAATGGACTGCGATAAAATAATCGTTCTGAACAAAGGTCATATTGTTGAGATGGGAAATCACGAAGAGCTGATAAAAAATAACGGCTTCTATAAAAAGATACATGATATACAAATCACACTTGAAGAAGATATCACAGATGAAATAGAAGCAATAAAAGAAGACAAAGATGACGATAATGATATTGATGAATTTGACGGACGACAGGAAAAACTTGAAACAGAATTAGTATAAAATTATTTATTACTTGTCCTGCTTTAGCAGGATTCTTTACTAATTATTAATTGATAAAATGAGTAAGCTTAAAGAAGTTAAGTTTGAGAAAAAGGAATCGATATTTCCTTTTCTATTCAGGATGTTAAAATACAGCATGCGCTACAGGAAGAATCTGTATTTATTTATTTTCTTCGTTATGTTAGTAGCAGGCATTGAGGCGCTTTTTCCTATAGTATGGATGAAATTTCTGGACACTGTAATAGTGCCGGGGATTGAAAGTCACAACGGCGGGAATCCGTTTGATAACTCAGGCCTCGTAAAATTTTTTGGGATATATATGCTTTTAGCATTATGCTTATCTACCTTCGTTCATTTATTTATAAAGAACTGTGGGAAGATACAGGAAAATGTTATGTTCGATATAAGACAGGATATATTCAGAAAATTTCAGGAGCTTTCATTTTCATACTACGATAAATCTGCCGTAGGCTGGCTGATGACGAGAATTACCTCCGATACTATCAAAGTAACGGAACTTATCTCATGGAACTTCATCGAAGTTGTCTGGGGAACATTTATGATAATCTTCTGCCTTACTGCAATGTTCATTTACAACTGGAAACTTGCAATGATAGTAGCAGTTACAATTCCCGTGCTTGTACTGGTATCTACTAAGATAAGAGAGCTGATATTAAAATATTCCAGAGAGTCAAGAATGTATAACTCTATCATCACAGCCGCATACAATGAGCACATTAACGGAGTAGAAGTAAATAAATCTCTTGTGCAGGAAGAAGTAGCAAGCAGGGAGTTTGAAAAGCTTTCACAAAAAATGAAAGTTGCTTCATACAAATCTGCTTACTACAATGCAATGTTTCTGCCATTGGTAATATTTATCGGTTCGATAGCAGCTGCGCTGATAATTTACTATGGAGGATTCATGGTTCTAACTCCTGAGTCAGGCGTAACGGTTGGTATACTTGCAGCATTCTTCGGATATGCTACATTAATATACGAGCCGATTACAGACCTCTCAAGATTTTATTCACAGGCGCAGGCATGTATGTCTGCAGGTGAAAGAATTTTCACTTTGCTTGATACAAAGCCGGAGATTCTTGACAGAAAAGATTCGAAAGAATTTGAAAGAATTAACGGTGAGATTGAATTTGAGAACGTTACTTTCTACTATGAAAAAGATAAGCCGGTTCTTGAAAGCATCGATTTAAAAATCAAAGCCGGACAGTCAGTCGCACTTGTCGGTGAAACAGGAGGAGGAAAATCTACATTCATTAATCTGATATGCAGATTTTACGAGCCTAAAGGTGGTAAAATAAAAATTGACGGAATAGATTATATGGATATGACTGTGGAAAGTCTGCGAAGCCAGCTTGGTGTAGTATTGCAAACTCCGCATTTATTCTCAGGCACAATTCGCGAGAATATTCAATACGGAAGAGAACTTGCAAGCGAAGCAGAAATAATCGAAGCATTGCGCTTAGCAGGCGGAGAGGAATTTGCAGATAAGCTTGATGAAGATGTCGGCGAAGCAGGCGAGAATTTATCACTCGGTGAAAAGCAGCTGATATCTTTTGCAAGGGCAATACTTGCCAATCCGAGAATTTTTATAATGGATGAAGCGACATCATCGGTTGATACTTTGACGGAAGCAAAAATCCAGAACGGTATTCACGGAATTATGGAAGGCAGAACGTCGCTTATAATTGCTCACAGACTTTCCACAATTAAGAACTGCGATAGAATTCTCGTGGTGAAAAAAGGAAAGATAGTAGAAGACGGAACGCATAGAGAGCTAATGAAAAAGAAAGGTTATTACTATCAGCTTTATACAAAGCAATTGCGTGATGAAAAGGAAAAGGAATTTGAAATGCAGGAACAACAATAATACACATCTACAATAAACTAATTCGCACCCTTCCTGCTATAGTTTTGCAGGGAGGGATTTTATAAACAACTAAATAAAAGCTTATGCTGGAAAACTACAACGAAAGAAATTACAATGAGTACCCTGAGACGATGGCTAAGTTTTATGATATAGTTTATGCAGGAATAAGAGACGGCGTGGATAAAAAATTTTACGTAGATAGAATTCTATCTGCTGAGGGACCTGTGCTTGAAGTCGGTGTGGGTACCGGAAGACTATTCCTTGAAGCGCTTAACAAAGGCGCAGATGTTTATGGAATAGATATCAGCGATAATATGTTGAATGTATTGAAGAGTAAGCTTGAAGAGCATGAGCATTACAGGGTTACCCGCGCAGATATGAGGGATTTTGAGCTGGATAAAAAATTTAAGTTAATTATTTCTCCGTTCAGAGTTTTCTCACATATGTACACAGTTGAAGATCAGCTTGCTGCTTTGCAATGCATTAAAAACCATTTAGATGATGACGGCATTTTTATTTTTGATTTGTTTGTTCCGAACCCTTATATGATTTCAAAAGACATTGATGAGTTTCTTGATTTTGAGGGTGAATACGAGCAAGGAAAAATGCTTCAGCGATTAGCTTCAGTGAAAACGGATTATATTAACCAGACAAATCACATCACCATGAAATTAAAATGGGAAGATGATAATGGTTATAACATTGTAGATAATAAATTCAGCATGAGGTACTACTTCCGCTATGAACTTGAGCATTTAATTAAGGAAAGCGGAATGAAAATAAAAAATATGTACGGAGATTATAATTACTCTCCACTGACAAATAAATCAAATGATTTTGTTACTGAATGTACAAAATAGTTGATTTAATTTTACAAACTTAATTCATTGAATGAATTTAAACAAACTTGGTTACAATTCTTTTTTTGAAGCTTACTTTAACGAATATGCTTCAGAGGGACAAATTCCCGGAAGAATAGCTATACAGAATTTATCAAACTTCATAGTCTATACGGAGCTTGGCGAACTTCTCGGAGAGGTATCCGGCAAGTTCCGTTTTGAAGTGGAGAACGGTACGGCAGAAGTAAACGGTTTCCCCGCTGTAGGTGACTGGGTATTGCTTCGCGCTTTCCCTGAAGAAAATAAAGCTATCATAGATAAAATTCTTCCTCGTAAAAATAAATTTTCGCGAAAGGAAGCGGGCGAGAAAACTGTTGAGCAAATCGTTGCTGCTAATATTGATATTGTATTCATTGTGAATGCTCTGAATCATGATTTTAATCTCCGTCGACTTGAGCGTTATCTTACAACTGTAATGGATAATGAAATAAGACCTGTTATTATTTTAAGCAAGGCTGATCTGGCTTCTGACTTGGACACAAAGATTGAAGAAGTAAAAGATGTTGTTGGCGTAATTCCTATTCACGCAATCAGCGTAAAAGAAAATTTCGGACTTGAAGAGCTTGAACAATACTTTGTTAACAATAACACCGTGGCAGTACTTGGTTCATCAGGTGTCGGTAAGTCTACTCTGATAAACACTCTAGCCGGCGAAGAAAAATTCTTTGTTCAGGAAGTGAGTGACTTCTCCAATAAAGGAAAGCATACAACTACTCACAGGGAAATGATAATTCTTGCAAACGGCGGACTTATAATCGACACGCCCGGAATGCGTGAGTTGCAGCTTTGGGACGGCGGCGAAGGTGTTGCCGAAACATTCGATGACCTGGAAGAGCTTGCGCTCCAATGTAAATTTTCAAACTGCCTTCATGCAGATGAGCCCGGGTGCGCAATCCGTGCTGCAATAAATAACGGGGAAATAGATGAAACAAGATTAAAAAGTTATTTAAAGCTTATGCGTGAAGTAAAGTATATCGAATCAAAGCAGAATGTAAAAACGGCAATTGAAAATAAAAAGAAGTGGAAACAGGTTCACAAATCGTTGAAGGATTTTGATAAGAAGAATAAGGGAAAGCGTGGTTAAAAGAAATTAATGAACGGTCTCTAACTTTATCATCTGATCAAGTTTTCTTTTTAGGTCAACATATTCCTGCAGGCGTTCTTTATCTTTTTTAATTTCATCAAGTTCGCGTTCGATTTGTTTGATCTTAAATTTACGTATTACTCCCATAGCTTTCTCCATGAAATTAATTTTCATGTTTGAGTTGCGGGCAATAAGACTGTTCTTATCCGCCTTTACTAAAGGACTTATCTCGTCCTTCTCTAAAACGGCAAGAGTTATTATATATTGTACCTCTTCATCTTCAATATCGTTAAGCGCTTTTGAAGGATTGATTTTCCCTTCCTGAATAAATTCATCAAGGAAGTAATGCACTGCCTTCATTATCTGCTGCGTTGTAATAAAATCAATTTCAAGATTCGATTCAAGATATCCTATAACATCATCGCCGCCTCTTACAAAAATTTCAATAAGTTCAAGTTCTTCCTGCGGAATTCTTTTTCTCTCAACATCATTTTTTATTTTTGCTCTTTCGGGCAGTACAATCGATGACTGAGGAAATGAAGGCTTCTTATCGTTCTTTAAAAATTTGTTAAGCTCGACTTGCAAATCACTTTCACGAAGCTCATACAATGAGGCAATTTCTTTTAAATATAATGAGCGTTTAATAGCATCTGGAATCTTTCCTATGTATGTAATAATCTCTTTTATAAAATCCGTCTTCTGCGCAATTGTGTTCAGCTTATTCTCTTTGGTATATAATTCTCCTATAAAATTTATAATCGACTTCTTTTCAAATATTACATTCTTAAACTCTTCGACACCTTTCTTAGTTATAAAGCTATCGGGGTCATCTCCTTCGGGAAGGGTAACAATATCTACATCAAGTCCGCCTTCAAGAATTAATTCTATACCACGCTTTGCTGCTTTTATTCCTGCAGCGTCAGCATCAAATAAGAATATAATATTTTTTGTATAGCGTGAAATTAATTTTACTTGTTCTTCAGTCATTGCAGTGCCACTTGTTGCAACAACGTTTTCCACTCCTGCCTGGAAGAGTGAAATCATATCCATGTAACCTTCTACAAACAGCGCATAGTTGTTTGCTATAATGCTGTCCTTAGCAAAATTCAATCCGTAAAGGACTTTGCTCTTGCTGTATATTTTTGTCTCAGGTGAGTTAAGATACTTTCCTGTCTTATCGTCTTCAAATAATTGTCTTCCGCCGAAGCCTACAACTTTCCCTGACTCGTTAAAAATCGGAAACATAAGTCTGCCTCGGAATCTGTCATAAACTCTGTTCTCATCGTTATCACTTTTGCGGACTAGCCCCGCATTCTCAAGATCTTCATTGGTAAATAAGTCCTCTTCTCTGAAGTAACTGAGCAGACCGTCCCAGCGATTATAAGCGTAGCCGATACCAAATCTTGTAAGTGTGCCCGGTTTGAGTTTTCTTTTCTTTATATAATCATGAACAACTTTGCCTTCGTTGCCGCTCACATCTTTAAGCGCTTCTACATAAAATCTTGCTGCCTTAACATTTATATCGTAAAGCTTTGCGTACTCATCGTAATTGGCAATTTCTTTTTTATTGTACTGAATATCTATACCTGCGCGTGATGCAAGTTTTTGAGCAGATTCGAAGAAGGAGATTTTTTCAAAATCCTGAATGAAGCGAAACATATTGCCGCTGGCTCCGCAGGAAAAGCAATGATATACTTTTTTTTCCTGTGAGATATTCATTGACGGATTTTTATCGGGATGGAAAGGGCAGAGCGCAAGGAAATTTTTCCCGCGTCTTTTAACGTTTATGTATGTTGAAATAACATCTACTATATCGTTAGCATTATTAATTTCGTCAATCTTTTCGGGTGGTATTCGCATTATTCAATTTAACGTTTCTAAGAAATATTATTAATATATAAAAAATCCCATTGTGTTTACTTTAATGTTACGAAGCCGGAGCATCGTAATGAGTTATGGAAATTTAATTTTCGGTCAAATATATGAGCAATTTTTAACAGCTATAAGTTCTGAAAAAACATATACCGAAACTTACGCCCTCTCGTAAGTTATGAGCTAAAAGATTGTTTTTACAGTTATGATTTTTTGCGAAACGAGGAGTTATATCTTGTCAAAAGCTATTCATATTTCTTAAAATCAACCAAGATTTTTCATATAAAAGAACCTATACAAGATAGTAAGTAATAAACTTTTTTCAAACAGAAGTTTTATTATTTCCCTATATGTGAGTACAATTTTTATTATTGGCTTGACAGAATTTTCCTGTTATAAAAATATTTTTAAAGAAGGAAGGACATAATTCCGGCGAAAGAATTATGTCCTTTAGCAGATGCTTAAGCAAGGCAGGGTATAAAATACACTTTTATTTTACAAGTACCATTGATTTTGTAATTGTTGTGCCGTTAGTCATAAGTTTATAGAAATAAATTCCGCTGTTTAGACTTGCACCATCGAATTTTAGCTGATAGCTTCCGGCTTCTTTTACTCCATTGAATAAATTTTGAACTTCTTTTCCTGTCATATCATAGACCTTCAGAGAAATATATCCTGATTTAGTTAAATCGAATTTAATTGTTGTTTCAGGATTGAAAGGATTAGGATAATTCTGATATAAATTTATTGAAGATGGTACTGTTGTGCTGATTTGAGTGACTGCAACTATGTTGTCTTTTTTGTAGATGACTCCGTTTGCCCCAACGGCAAAACCTTTCAGGTTACTGTTTTTAATATCTGAAAGGGGAATAGACGCAGGAATATTCTCATTGTTCCAGGTAACACCTCCATTAGTTGTTTTAATAATGAACCCACGGTTTTGAGATGAAGGAGCACCATTAACTGAACCGCTTGCATAAATTACCGATTCGTTTACAACCGTGATAGAATTAATCATTGTTGCGGAATTATCATTTAAAATATAATTCCAGTTTGCTCCTGAATTAGTTGTCTTTATCACAAATCTATTCTTGTTAAGAGTATCAAGATAATATCCTCCTGCGGCAAAACCTGTAACTCCATTTATAAAGACAATATCAGAAACTACATTGTAATAACTTCCTAAATTCTGATAAACAAGATTCCAGTTATTTCCGCCGTTTGGAGTTTTATATATACAATTCATAACACCTATATATCCGATTTCATAGTTGATAAATTTCTGTGAGGTAATAGAGCCATTTATACCGGTCGGAATTTCCACCCAGGAGTTTCCGTCATTTGTAGATTTAAAGAATTTATTCGGACCAACAGAATAAAGTCCGCCCGACATATAACCCACTCCGTCTGCAAACTCAATATTTTTTAAAAAAACATTATTAATCCGTGGATTATCAACAAACCAGTTATTTCCGCCGTTTGTAGTTTTATAAATTTTTGAATATAGAGTGTCATCCGGGATAGGACTGTTTGCTAAAATAAATCCTGTTGACTGGTCCTTGAAGTAAATTTTTTTAAATGTAAAGGTAGGATTATTAAGATCTATGTTCTGCCAGCTTGCTCCCGTATTCCGTGTTATTAAAAGTGTTCCTCCGGTACCCGTACTAAACCCTGTATTAAGGTTTGTAAAAAAAACAGATGTCAGTAAATTACTTGTTCCTGAATTCACCTGATACCACCCTGTTTGGGAAAAGCACAGATTTGAGAATAGAAAAATGAAGAGAATTACCCTGATATTTTTCATTTTAATTTTATTTAGGTTAATAAATAAGAGACTAAAGAATAAAACTAAAATGTAGAGTTATTTCGTATATTATGTGTATTTGATAAAGTAGAGTGTGGAGTTATAGTGTGTTTTTTACGTAGAAAACGTGTATGGGCTTATGATTTTTATAAACTTACATAAAGTTTGCCTGCACATTAAAGGTAAAATTCCGTCCCCATCAAAAACAGGAACATTTTTCAGCCCCGATTGTTTATAAATACTGAAAGTGGATTATTTGGTATATAATTGAAATTCTTGAAAACTATTATTAAGTTCTAAACGTAGAGATTTTTAGCTGAAATACAATACTTGTTAACATTTATTTAACGTCTTTTTCGTATTGTTGTAAAACCCTCAATATTGAGCCAATGAAGAAAAAAATTTTGTTTATCTGCGGGTCAATCAATCAGACATCTATGATGTACAAGATTTCCAAACAGCTGCCTGAATACGACCAATATTTCACTCCTTATTATGCCGACGGTTTTTTAAAAATGCTTTTAAAAGCAGGCCTGGTTGAATACACCGTGCTGGGCGGCAAATTCAGAAAAAATACAGAAAAATTTCTTTCCGAACATAATTTAAAAATGGATTACGAAGGCAAACAGAATGATTACGATTACGTCTTCACCTGCAGTGATTTGTATATTCAAAAAAATATAAAAAAGAAAAAAATAGTACTGGTTCAGGAAGGGATGACTGACCCTGAAAAA
Source organism: Bacteroidota bacterium (assembly GCA_018266835.1). Lineage (NCBI taxonomy): Bacteria > Pseudomonadati > Bacteroidota > Bacteroidota bacterium. The sequence goes on from JAFDZP010000002.1 coordinate 1,611,942, forward strand.
CTTAATTATTATATAGTAAGATATCTCGGCTTGCCCCGCTATCTGGGCGCAACTTCACTTACGGGACTCTCACATGCTTATGATTTATTCTGCGTTGCCTCAGAGGGATACAAAGACTTTTTTGTAAAGAAAGGCTGCAATCCCGATAAAATTGTTGTGACGGGAATACCTAACTTCGATAACTGCAAAGAAAGTCTTAACAACAACTTCCCCCATAAAAATTATGTATTAGTCTGCACATCCGATGCCCGCGAGACTATCAGCTATGAGAACAGAAAGAAAACGATTCTTGATGCTGTGAAAATTGCAGACGGCAGACCAATGATTTTCAAGCTTCACCCGAATGAAAAAGTCGAACGCGCAACAGAAGAAATAAATAAATATGCTCCGGGAGCATTGGTGTTCGATTCCGGAAATACTAATGAAATGATTGCAAACTGCGATGTGCTTATTACAAGATATTCAACGGTAGTTTACGTAGGCCTTGCGCTCGGTAAAGAATGTTATTCATATTTTGATATTAATATGCTGAAGCGTTTAACTCCTATGCAAAACGGAGGAAACTCGCACAGGAATATTGCAGATGCATTCCGAAAAAGAATTGTGCAGGAAGAACATGGAGATTTCGTACCTGATTATGCAGGAGATTATGAAACTGCCGGTACCATGTAATAAAATTCTGATTTTACCTGTTTTTACCTCCGAATGCAGATATATTCAGTTATCTCTTTGGATTTTTAATATCAATAGAAATCATTAATTTGTGTGCTTAGTTCGTTTATTATTTTAGATAATTTTTAATTGGATTCCGACGGTAGTTTAAATATATTGATTGTTGTACAGGCACGAACAGGTTCATCCAGACTGCCTGATAAAGTTATGCTCCCCCTTTCCGGCGAACCTCTCCTGGTCAGAATGATGGAAAGAGTAAAGGCTTCTAAAGCTGCTACAAATTTCGTTGTTGCAACTTCAACCGATGATGAAGATGATATTATTGAAGAGCTTTGCGATGATTATGATTTTAATTGTTTCAGAGGCAGCCTCGAAAATCTTCTCGAAAGACATTACCTTGCAGGGCTTAAATACAATGCAGACGTTGTTGTAAAAATTCCATCTGATTGTCCTTTAATAGACCCTGCTATAATAGATAAAGTAATTAATTTTTATGTCCGTAATAAAGATAAGTATGACTTTGTAAGTAATTTACATCCGCCTACATATCCTGACGGAAATGATGTTGAAGTTATTCCGATGCCGGTACTTAAAATCACCTATGAAAATGCGCTGCTGAACATGGAGCTTGAACATACAACGCCTTACATATGGGAGCGTCCCGATGAATTCAGAATAGGGAATGTTCTCTGGGAAACAGGGCTGGATTATTCCATGACATACAGATTTACAATTGACTACAGGGAGGATTACGAATTTATAAAAGCTGTTTACGATGAGCTGTATGAGGAAAATCCTTTGTTCGGGCTTGATGATATTTTAAAACTGCTTGAAGAAAAACCTGAGTTAAAAAAAATAAATGAGAAATACGTAGGTGTTAACTGGTACAGAAATCATTTAGACGATCTGAAAACAATTTCACCTGATGATACAAAACATATAGAATTTTAAAGTTCAAAAATTTAATGGATTCAAAAAAACTTAACGAATTAAAACAACGCGCTTACAATGTCCGTGAACATATAATAAGAATGTCCACAGACGGCGGATGTTTCATAGGAGCATCGCTTTCATGCGCAGACCTAATTGTGTATTTATATGATTCATATCTTAATGTTACTAAAGATACTTTAAAAGACCCGAACAGAGATTATTTTTTCTTATCAAAAGGGCATGACGTTCCTGCGCTTTACGGAACGTTTGCTGAAATAGGATGGATTGAAAAAGACCGATTAAAAAATCATCTTAAGCCTAACGATTTCATTTACTGGCATCCGAACAGAAATATTCCCGGTATTGAATTTCATTCAGGTTCACTCGGACACTTATTAAGCGTTGCCATAGGTGTAGCTCTTGATTGTAAGATGAGAAAGCAGACTAACAAAGTTGTAGTAGTATTGGGAGACGGTGAGCTTAATGAAGGCACAATATGGGAAGGCGCTTTAGTCGCCGCGGCAAAAAAACTTGATAACTTAGTTGCAGTTGTAGACAGGAATCAGTTTCAGGCAAATATAAGAACGGAAGAACTGATACCGCTGGAATCCATCGAAAAGAAATTTGAAGCTTTCGGATGGAATGCGCACAGAGTTGACGGACATGATTTTGAAGCAATGGATAGCGCTTTCAAATCAGTAAAACAAGGCGAAGGTAAACCAAACGTAGTTATCGCAGATACAGTAAGGGGCAAAGGTCTTCCTAGCATTGAAGCGAGAGCTGACAGATGGTTTGTAAATTTCAAGCATGATGAAATTGATATGCTTTTAAAAGAGTTACACGGGGAAGAGGCAGCAAAGCTGACTTCCGAAACCATTGTGGCGAGATAATACCAACAAAAAAATTTGATTCAAAACCCCCTGAATATTGAAACTGATGATGGTGCAGTCACCATTGAAAAAATCTATGCTCTGAATAAATCGGCATGGGATTTAAAAAACAGTGACGTACGCCTTGCAATGGATAATGCTCAAAAAGCTGTGCGTATGGCATTGGGTTTAAAAGCTGATGATGATATTTATACTGCAATTATTAAGAATACAATTTCTCCTATAGAAAACAAAAAACTGCTGGGAGATTGTCTGCACATTTTAGCATGGCTCGATGTAGAGTTTTCTAAATTTGATAACGCGATTGTTTCTCTTTTATTTGCAAAAAAATTATTTGAAGAGATTGATGATAAAGATGCCTTGTGTAGAGTACATGTAATACTTGGAAGTGTTTATGTTTTAAAGGGAGAATTTAAAACTGCAATACAATATAATCTTGAAGGGTTAAAAATAGCTGAAGAAGATAATAATAAGGAAAATGCTACTGTCCTTTTAAGCAATGCAGGACTTACATACTGGAACCTTGGAGATAATAAAAAAGCATTTGAATTTATTTCAAAGAGTCTCAGAAATAAACGTGAGAAGGGTGATAAACTTGATATAGCAAAATCTCTTAATAACATCGGACTAGTTTATAATGCGATGGGAGATTACTATAAGGCGCTTGAGGCATACAATGAAGCATATAGAATTGTTGAAGAGCTGGATGAAAAAAAAGGAGTCGGTATTCTTTATATGAATATCGGTCTTATATATGAAAGACTTGGCGAGCCGGATAAAGCAGAAAGTTTTCTTTATAAAGCGCTTGAATCATACAAGGCTGTTGATTACAAAAAAGGAATAGGCGAGTGTCTTGTAAATTTAGCTCTTGTAACGCGCATTGCCGGCAGAACTGAAACAGCATTAAGATATGCGTATGAAAGTTTTGAAGTCGCAATCGCTATAGGAGATAAGAAAGTAATTGCATTCACTTATCAGGAGATAATGAATGTCTTCAAAGATAAAAAAGATTACAAAAAAGCTTTAGATTTTGCACTGAAATGTTATGACTTACGAAGAGATATTGAGCATAAGGCAGGAGTAATGGGTATCTGCGGAGATATTGGTGAGATTTTAATTGAGATGAATGAAATTGAAAAAGCGCTGAAATATTTAGACGAAGGAATTACTTTAGGAAATGAAGTCGGTTCAAAAGCAGAGTTGTTAAATCTTTATAAAAATATTTCAAAGTGCTATGAACTTACAGGAAATTTTGAAAAAGCTGTTGAGTCTTTAAAAAAACACATCGAGCTAAGGGATATTGTTTCCAACGAGGAAACGAAAAGAAGGATACAGAATGTACAGGCACAGTTTGAAGTTGTACAGGCGCAAAGGGAATCGGAAATTTACAAACTAAAAAACATTGATTTAGCCGAAGCGAATAAGAAGCTTGAGGATATGAATCAGGAGAAGAATGAATTTTTAAATTTAGTCTCTCACGATTTAAAAAATCCTCTGAATTCCATTTACGGTTTTTCAAATCTTCTTGTTGAAGATATTAATACTTTATCGATGGAAGAAATTTCGGATTTTGCTTCGAACATTAATATAAGTTCGATGGCAATGCTTGACCTTGTGAATGAAATTCTTAATTCTGAAATGATGGACTCAGGCAGATATGAACTGAACAACGAGCTGATCGATTTAAACGTGCTGATAAAATCTCTTATAAGTATGAATAAATTTCAGCTAAGACAAAAAGAGATTAAAATTATTTTTGACGAGAAGATTGTTTCTCATGTGTTTAACGATTCAAATGTAATAAAGCAGATTATTAGCAATCTGCTTTCAAATGCTATAAAGTTTTCACCCGAAGGCAAAAGCATTTTTATAACAGTAGCTCATAACAAATCTGATTCTTCTACATGGGTTGGAATTCAGGATGAAGGACCAGGGCTAACTGAAGAAGACAGAAAAAAATTGTTTACGAAATTTGCAAGACTTTCGGCAAAGCCCACTGCAGGGGAATCGTCAACGGGACTCGGGCTTTCAATCGTAAAAAAACTTGCAGATATAATCGGCGCAAAAGTTGTATGCGAATCTGAACCGGGCAAAGGCGCAAAGTTTATTTTACAAATACCTACTACACCATTAAAAATTAAAAAATAATTTATTAAATATATTAATGACTTACGAAGAAATACTTAAAAAACTTGTTGACGAAGACGAACGGTTTATAGTAATGACTGCTGAAAACAGAGCAGCAATAAGAAATCTTCCAAATCAGATAGGTGACAGATTTATAGATACAGGAATTACAGAGCAGACGTTAGTCGGTTCTGCTGCGGGGCTTGCGTTTAGAGGAAGAATTCCTGTGATACACGCGCTTGCAACATTTTTAACAATGCGCGCTTTTGAATTTATAAGAACAGATGTGGGTATAGGCAATTTACCTGTGAAAATAGTAGGCGGTTTTTCGGGATTTATGTCCGACGGTAACGGAGCAACACACCAGTCACTCGAAGATGTATCTTTAATGCGATGCATTCCAAATGTAAATGTATGGTGTCCTTCAGATGAAGAAGATATGCTTATCGGACTGGAGACAGTTTTAAAAAGTGAATCACCCTTTTATATCCGTTATAATAATACCAAGCCTTCAGTTTCTCATAATAAAAATTTTGAGATAGGGAAAGCCGAAGTGATTTCAGAAGGGACTGATGTTGCAATATTAGTTTACGGATTTTTACTCGGTGAAGCAGTTAAAGCAAAAGAAATACTTGAATCTCAGGGAAAATCTGTAAGACTTATAAATCTCAGAACAGTAAAACCTATTGATGAAGAGGCAATTTTAAAAGCAGCAAAAGAATGTAAAATGATTCTCACGCTTGAAGACCATTTTTTAACAGGAGGATTGTATTCTATTGTTGCTGAGATATTTTTGCGAAATCAAATCACAGCTAAAGTCGTTCCTGTAGCTATGGATAATAAGTGGTTCAAACCGGTACTTGGCCAGGACTTGCTTGAATACGAAGGCTTTACAGGAAAACAGATTGCAGAGAAAGTTTTAAAAAATTTATAAAAATTTTAACATTAACTAAACATACGATTCTCATATTTATTTTATTAATATGCCAAACAAAGTAGAATTTAATAACAGCTATCCCGATATATCTAAATCAAACGAAATTTTTTCACGAAGCGAAGGATTGATTCCTGCACATACACAGACACTTGCTAAAGGTCCCGGACAATGGATAAAAGGCGTTGCCCCCAAATATCTTGTGAAAGGTAAAGGCTCGCATGTATGGGATGCTGACGGCAATGAGTATATAGATTACAACATGGGCATTGGTCCTATTTCATTGGGATATTGCTACGATAAAGTTGACGAAGCGATTAAGAAGCAGCTTGAAGACGGAATAACATTTTCATTAATGCATCCGCTTGAAGTTGAAGTTGCCGAGCTTGTGAAGTCAGTTGTTCCCAATACAGAATCAGTCCGTTACTCAAAAACAGGATGCGATATTACAACAGCGGCTGTTCGCTTAGCGAGAGCATTTACGGGAAGAGAAAAAGTTTTATGCTGTGGTTATCACGGCTGGCATGACTGGTATATTTCAGTTACCGATAGAAATAAAGGAATCCCTGAAGCAGTGAAAGATTTAACATACACAATAAGCTACAATGATATTCAGTCCGTTATAGATTCTATTGATAAAGATACTGCATGCGTAATACTAGAACCGTTTGTATTTGAAGAAGAGAAAGATAACTTTTTGCAGGATTTAAGAAAAGTCTGCGATGAACACGGAACACTTCTGATCTTCGATGAAATGTGGACGGGATTCAGAATTGCAAAAGGAGGCGCGCAGGAATATTTCAATGTGAAAGCTGACTTAGCATGCTTCTCAAAAGCAGTCGCCAACGGTATGCCGATTTCAATATTAACAGGAAGAGCAGATGTTATGAAGTTACTCGAAAAAGATGTTTTCTTTTTCACAACTTTCGGAGGGGAAGCATTATCACTTGCCGCAACAAAAGCGACTCTGAATGAAATTGTTGAAAAAAATCTTCCCGATGTTTTAGACAGACAGGGAAAGAAATTAAAAGACGGATATAATAAAATTGCTTTAGAGCTTGGAATGAATTACACATCATGTTCAGGATATAACTGCAGAACGATAATGACTTTCAACGGAGATTTATCAGGATGCAATCCACTTGAAATGAAATCACTCGTTCAGCAGGAAATGATTAAGCGGGGAGTATTATGGGGAGGATTTCACAACATGTGCCTTTCACACACAGATGAAGATATTGAATATACATTGAAGGCTTATAAAGAAGTTCTTCCAATTCTGAAAAAAGCCGTAGATGAAAAAAATGTTAAAGGGTATCTGAAAGGCGAAGCAGTTGAACCGGTATTCAGAAAGACAACGAACTTCAATATGAAACCAAAAAAGGCAAGCTAAGATGTCAGATTTATTTTCATTAAACGATAAAGTTGCGATTGTAACAGGCGCGCTGGGGCTCATAGGGAAAAATCATTGCTTTGCGCTTGCCGAAGCGGGCGCAAATGTTGTTGCGTGCGATCTGAACGGAGAGATGTGTGACGAGTTTGCAAAAAATTTACAGAATGATTCCATTGGTGTTGGAGTAGATATAACATCACCTGACTCTTTAAAAAATTTACGTGATGAAGTTTTAAACAAATTCGGAAAGATAGATGTGCTTGTAAATAATGCTGCGATAAACGACATGTTTGAAAATCCTTTGGCTGCACTTGAACAATCAAAGTTTGAAAATTATCCGCTTGAGATGTGGAAGAAATCTTTAGAGGTAAATGTTACCGGAATGTTTTTATGCTCGCAGATAATAGGAACTGAAATGGCTATGAGGAAATACGGAAGCATTATTAATGTTGCTTCCACTTACGGAATAGTTGCCCCTGACCAGTCACTTTACAAAAACGAAGAGGGTGAGCAGACGTTTTATAAATCGCCTGCATACCCAGCTACAAAAGGCGCAGTGATTTCATTCACAAAATTTCTCGCTGCCTATTGGGGAAATGTTGGTGTACGGGTGAATACATTATCTCCCGGCGGAGTAGAAAATTCACAAAATGAGTTTTTCATTAAAAATTATTCTAAACGAACTCCACTTGGAAGAATGGCTGCTCCCACAGATTATAAAGGTGCAGTAGTGTATCTTGCGTCAGATGCGTCAGCATACATGACAGGAGCAAATTTAGTTATTGACGGCGGCTGGACTGCCTGGTAACAATTTGTTAATGCGAATTTAATGAAACATTATTTGTATTTTTGCAGTTTAAGTTATAGGTTATTTTAAATAAGGAGAATATCATGGCGAAAGTTAAAATAGCAGAGAGATATATCGGTGACGGCGAAAAAGTTTTTGTGATTGCCGAGATAGGCATAAACCATAACGGCTCATTGGAAAATGCTCTGAAGTTAATTGACGGAGCAAAATATGCGGGATGCGATGCTGTGAAGTTTCAGAAAAGAACTCCCGAGCTATGTGTACCTAAAGACCAATGGCTTATAGAGCGAGAAACTCCATGGGGAAGAATGACCTATATAGACTATCGCCACAGAGTGGAATTTTCGAATGATGAATACAAAATTATTGATGCATACTGCAAAGAAAAAAATATTTTATGGCTGGCTTCCTGCTGGGATGAGCTTTCAGTAGATTTTATGGAGCAGTTCAATCCGCCTTTTTACAAAGCAGGCTCGGCATCATTAACAGATATTAATTTACTCAAAAAGAAAAAATCCACAGGCAGACCATTGATGATTTCAACTGGTATGTCAACAATCGATGAAATAAAAAAAGCTGTTGATATAATCGGCACTGATAATTTAATGATTGCCCACTCAACATCAACTTACCCTTGCAAGCTTGAAGAGCTTAACATAAAAGTAATTACTACATTGAAAGAAATGTATCCTGAAGTTCCGATTGGCTACTCAGGTCATGAAACAGGACTTGCGCCAACATGGGCTGCAGTATCTTTGGGAGCTACGTTTGTTGAAAGACACATTACATTAGATAGAGCAATGTGGGGAACTGACCAGGCAGCATCAGTTGAAGTTGTCGGCTTTAAACGCCTTGTAGAAAATATCCGCGATATAGAAGTAAGCTTAGGTGACGGAGTGAAAAAACTTTACGAATCCGAACTGGCACCAAGGAAAAAATTAAGAAGAGTTTCTTAATTTGATTTAACATTAAATAAGCTCTTCCATTTTTTCGATAAACCAGTCCTTACTCCAGAAGTTTGCATGTTCATCTTTTGCTTCTTTATAAACTGCGTAATCTAATTTCTTGTTATTAATTTTTGCCGATGTAATTTTTGCAGCAAAGTATAAAGCAAGCTTTGCCCTGTTTGCCAGCATATCCGGTATATCTTTGTTTTCAGATAGAAAGTGTTTGAAGGAATCAATTAAAGAGTTTACTGATTCGAATGAGTTCGTTTCAAAATAATTCATAAAATAGTACATTCGCACCCGCATTTTTGTAACCACATCTTTTAATTCCACTTTGCTCAGAGTATTCAAAGATTTATGATAATTTTTTTTATAAAAATATATGATAGCTCTGCATAAATTTATTGTGTTCTCCTGTTCTTCAGGCGAAAGCTTTGTGTAGTTCTCTTCTGCAAATTTCTCAGCGAAATCAAACTCTTTACAGGTAATAGCTATAGTAAAAATGTTCTCAAATTTACTTGTGAAAAAATATCCGCCTTTCTCCAAAGGCAAGATATTCAATTCCAGAAAAAACTTATTCAGTTCAAATGCTTCGCGTATATATTTAGCGTCCTTAAAACGAAGCCCGCCGTTAATTGCGTTTATAAGTGCAGTCCATATATTAAACTTTTCAAGCTTGCTTAAGTTTTTATGATATTTATATGCCAGCTCTTTAAGGTTAAAAAAGTTTTCATCGTTTCCATAATCTGTCCTGGCAACGTACATATAATAAAAAAGCGCCAGGTATGGATAGTGGGAATATTCTTTTTCTTTGGCTTTATTTAAAAATTGTTTAACATCAAACGTCTTAAGGAATTCCTCAGTAACTTCGTAATCAGATTTGAAATTGAAAACTTCTTTTTCATATGAAATTTCATTCACGGCAACGAATAATTCACGGTAGAAAAAATTAAATAAACTATCACCCAGCTCAATTGAGTACTTTGAATAATTTTTCATTTTTGAAATTCTATAAACGTCTATCAGTTCTTTCACTAAACTGAGTTTTTCATAATAATCTATTTCAGTATCTCTTTTGTTTTCAATCTTCTGCATCATTTCCAGAATATATTTTTCGGCGAGCTTGTATTTTTTTCTCATTTTTAATTCCGAAATTATATTAAGTCTGCTGTGAAATTCATCCTTTTCAAAATGGCTAATTGAAAAATATTTTTTTATAAGTTCGGTTAATTCTGACATTCTTGTACGCAGGCTTGTCTGGCTGAAACTCTTTCCGGGATATAGTTTTTTAAAAAGTTGTTCCCTGTAAAGTGCTTTATCTTCAAATTCAGGAGCATATTTTTTTAGTATGTCAAATAAACTGCCAACGGTTTTATTTGTATTGTGAAAAGGAGATTTTATAAAGCTTTCAAATCTTTTCAACTCATCTTTATCTAATGTCTTTAAAAGCTCAATTGCAATATTGTTATGCATTTAAATTAACTCTCCCATCTTTTTAATTATCCATTCCCTGCTCCAATAGCCTGTTTTATTTCCATTTGCTTCCTTGTAAATAGCATAATCCAGCTTTTTATTATTAATCCGGGCATTAATAATAGAACTGCAATATTTTAAAGTTGAATTAACCCGTTCGATCAGATATTCCGGGATTTTTTTGTTTGACTTTAAAAAATGTTTAAAGGAATCCATGAGTGAGAGACATGCCTCAAAAGATTCTGTCTCATAATAATTTATGAAATAATATAGTCTCACCCGTATTTTTAGAACTGTATCTGTGAGTTTAACTTTGCTAAGATAATTTAATGATGCATCGTAATTTTTTTTGTTTAATTCCAATATTGCCTTACAATACATTTCTGAGTTTTCCCTCATCTCCGGCTGCAGCAAATGTAAATATTCTTCCAAAAATTTTTCGGCAAAATCAATTTCTTTACATGTAATCATGTTTGTAAAAATATTGTCAAAAAAGCTTTGAAAAAAATAAGACCCCGGATACAACGGAAATATTTTTAAACCTACAAAAAATTTGTTTACTTCAAACAGCTCATAATTATACTTTGAATCAATATATTGAAGGCTTCCGTTTATTGCATTGGATAAAAACACCCATAGATTAAACAAACCGATTTTATCAAACTTTCGATAATGTTCAAAAGAAAGTTCTTTCAGGATCTTAAAATGTTCAGGATTATTTTTATCAATTCTTGACATGTACATCCTGTAATACATTTCCATTATCGGCTGATTCTCATAATTGTGCTTTTTAAGCCGCATTAAAAAATTTTGAAAATCAAAAGCGTTTATGAATTCTTCTATAATGTTAAATTCAGGTTTGTGTTTGAAGATAGCTTCATTGTAAAGCATATCATTTGCAATCTGAAAAAAATATGAATAGAAATAATTCAGCAATGCATCACCTAGTTCCATATTTCTTTCGGACGTATCTCTGTTCGCATCGCCTCTGTAAGTTGTCATAAGTTCGTTTACAAGTTCGCTTTTTTCAAAAAAAACAGGAGGGTCAACATTATTTCGTTTCTTATTCTCATCCAGAAGCTCGAGTAAAAATTTTTCAGCTATTTTATATTTTTCTCTTTTATTCATTTCCCTGGCAAAATAAAATTTCTTGTAAAAGTCATCCTGCTCAAAATACTGAATAGAGATAAATTTTCTAAGCAAGTCGGTAAGTTCTGATAATCTGGTCCGCAAACTAAGTTCACTATAATCTTTCCCCGGATATACTTTAGTGAATAGTTTTTCTCTCGTCAAAGACTTATCAATAAAATCCGGAGCATGTTTTTTAATTGCATTAAAGAGGCGTACAACTGCTGCATTTGTATTGAAATAAGGCGAGTTTAAGAAGACATCGAACTTTTTTAATTCCTCCTTGCTGAGAGTTTTCAGCAGGTCTATTGCAATATTGGAAAACATTGGAGAAGATTTTTACAAAGATATGGTTTTTAAGTGAGAGTGTAAAATAAAATTTATCAAAATTGTTAGATAAATAATCGAAGGAATTTATGATTTAATTTTCAGTTTTTCATTATAAATTATCTTTACATATTTCGTAATGAAAATCGAAGCAATCACAAGAAATACACTCAATCTTGTTAATGAAATTGATTCTGCATTCACAGTAGATTCAAAGCTGAACATAAAGTTATCTGATAATACATTTGCTTACGAAATTGAGAAAGTAACACCCTATGAAAAATCATACGGATATGATAAGACTGATTATTCGACATACATAAATAACAAAGAAAAAATAATTTTCTTATCGTTTGCGGATAATGAGTTAGCAGGACAGGTTATTATTGTAAAAAACTGGAATTATTACGCCCGCATAGATGATATCAGAGTTGAAAAAAAATACAGAGGAATGGGAGCCGGCTCTGCACTGGTTAAGAAAACGATTGAATGGGCTAAAGCAAATAATTGCATCGGTGTAGAAGTTGAAACACAGAATGTGAATGTTAACGCATGTTTATTTTACAGGAAGAATGGATTTGTTTTGGGCGGAGCAAACACCTTTATTTACAGAGCTTCCGAATTAGAAAAAAATGAAATACTTCTGAACTGGTATTTGTTGTTTTAGCAGTGCACGTTTTGAATTTCAAGATAAATATATTTAAGTTTCCACTCTCACTGCAACTTCACATATTGTTCTATGAAAATTAAAAAATTTACCTGCATTAACTGCGGAGCGCCAAAAGTAAATGAATACACCGAGCCATACATAATGTGCGATTACTGCGGTTCGTTCACGGATATAGATTATACCCTTGGTTTGAAATTCTGGACTGCAGCACCCAAAAAGACTCAGCGATATATGAAGGAGAAAATTGATTTTACTCAGAAGCTCGATGCCGCTTTCAAAAAGAAAGATAAAGTCACTTATAAAAATTTGCAGTACGCCTACTGGGATGAGTACTATAAATTCTATCCTGAATACATACCACCTACAATAGATAATGACGAAAAATATAAAAAATATCTTGAAGTCTGCGCTGACTCAACAACAAACTATTCATTTGATCCTGAGTGGAAAGGAAAAGAAAAAGAACTTGCCATAACTCAGCAGAAGCTTTCTTACTATGCAGAAAAAGACGGTTCGTCTAAGGTAACAACTGCTTCGTTTTTTCCTATGGCAGAGTTTTATATTAATTATATAAAAGATTCTTTCAAAGATTTTTATGAAAATCCTGATTATGCTATCATGTACGACTTACTTCCTCCTGCCGTACATCTAAAAATGAAAATATCCATGTTTGTGCAGTTATGGCTGCCGTATCTCAGTAAACAGGATGGCGAAAGATTTTTATCAATGACAGGATTTACCTTGCAATATGTAGAGCTCGAGAAGCCAAACGGTGATAAGGCAAAATGCGAACATTGCAGCGCTGAGATTTTCGTTCCTGAAGGTTCATACAAAGTTTATTGTGAGAAGTGCCATAAGACAACCAGAGTCCAATCGAAATTCAAATGCATGTCATGCGGCGCGGAAAACGATGTGCCTGAAAATCCGGGCAAGCCGATTGACTGCGCTTTCTGCGGAGTGGAAAACCGATTAATACAGCCTCTGTTCGGGTAAGTCCTTTTTGCATTTTACATTTTTTGCATTTTAAAAGGGATGAAAAATTTTTAATTTTCATCCATGTCATTACAAATCGCTTCCACTATTATAATTGTTTTAGCAGGGCTGCTAATGGTAATTCTTGAACGACTCTTTCCGTACACCAAAGGGCAAAGATTTTTCCGCGAAGGCTTTTTTAATGATTTTATTCTCTACACAATTGTTCAGAGTTATGTGCTCGGGCTCATAATTTTCGCATTCCTCAATTACATAAAAACACATACAGGTTTATACGAGTACAGCGTTGTCGGTAACTGGCCTGTGTGGCTTCAGGTTATATTCTTTCTTGTTATTCACGATTTTTATATCTACTGGTTCCATCGCTGGATGCATAACAATGCTACACTATGGAGAATCCATGAAGCGCATCACTCACCGCGCACTGTTGACTGGCTCTCGGGTTCACGTTCGCATGCACTTGAGATTTTAATCAATCAAACCGTTGAGTTCGCTCCGATAATCCTCCTTGGCGCCGCGCCTGAAGTTGCTATCTACAAAGGAATGATAAGCGCAATATGGGGAATGTTCATTCACTCTAATATAGATGTCCGACTTGGAAAGCTGCAGTATATTATCAACGGACCCGAAATGCATCGCTGGCATCACTCAGATGATGAAGGCAGGGAATATCAGAATAACTACGCAACTAAATTTGCTTTCTGGGACTGGATGTTCGGCACAGGATTTTTACCGAACCCCGATGAAAAAAAACCGAAGCAATACGGACTTCGCGATACACCTGATTATCCGCTTTCTCCTATAGAATACGATAAGGCTCATCCTAAACATATCGCAAAAGTTACGTGGGTAGATACCGTTGCATATTTCAAGCAGCATTATTTTGCTTTCAGAAGAAGAACATCTTCAGATGCCATTAAGGAATATATGAAAGATAAAAAAACTGAGAAGGAAAGTGCGAGAGAAATGCAAAGAGGAATTGAAATAGAAAAGGGAGCGAAAAATCTTAAACACGCTCCCCAGAAATAATAAATATAAATTTTAATTTGCTTTTACTTCTGCAACTAATTTCTGCAGAACACTTTTCGCATCGCCGAAAAGCATTTTTGTTTTCGGATCGTAGAATAACTCGTTATCTATACCTGCATATCCTGCATTCATACTTCTTTTATTGATAATAATATTCTTTGCATTTTCTACGTCAAGAATCGGCATTCCGTATATTGGTGAATCTTTATCATTCTTGGCAGCAGGATTTACAACGTCGTTCGCACCGATTACAAGAGCAACATCAGTTGTAGAAAACTCAGGATTTATCTCATCCATTTCAAGAAGCTTAGGATAAGGAACATCTGCTTCAGCTAATAACACATTCATATGTCCCGGCATTCTTCCCGCAACAGGGTGAATAGCATAAAGCACTTCAACACCTTTTTCTTCAAGAGTTTTTTCAAGCTCATGGCAGATATGCTGTGCCTGCGCAACTGCAAGTCCGTAACCCGGTACAATAATAACTTTCTTACTGTAGCTCATAAGCACTGCGCAATCGGTAACAGAAATTTCTTTTACAACTTTCTGCTCGCCGCCTGCATCAGCTTTTTTAGTCTTCGGATTAGAGAATGCGCCTATGATTACATTCGTTAACGAACGGTTCATAGCTTTGCACATTAATATTGTAAGTATCGTTCCTGATGAACCAACGAGAATACCGCCCGTAAGCATTGCCTGATTATTATATAAAAATCCGCCGCATGCCGCTGCAACACCTGTGAATGAATTCAGCAGGGAAATTACAACAGGCATATCTGCACCACCTATAGGGAATACAAAGAGAATTCCATAGATAAGCGATATTGCGCTGATGATTAATAATAAGTTAAGGTTTGCCGACGGCTGCATCATTAAATAAACAGAGACACCGATAATTGAAAGCATCAGCACAATGTTTATTAACTGATTAGCAGGTAAGTAAATATCTTTTATTTTTCCTTCAAGTTTTCCCCATGCAATAATACTTCCGGAAAACGAAATGCATCCGATTATTGAACCGAGAATTATTGTAAGTGTTAATCCGTTGAAAAGAGAATCACCTGTGTGAGTTGTATTGTAATGTGAGAATTCTACGACTGAAATTAAAGCTACGCATGCGGCGCCGACACCATTGAACAATGAAACCATTTGAGGCATTGCCGTCATCTGAACTTTCTTTGCCATCAGAGTTCCGACTATGCTACCTATAATAATACCGCCAAATATCCAGACGTAGTTGCCGAGAGGTTTGCCCTCCGGACTTTTATATAAAAAAATTGTAGTGATAACAGCAATGAACATACCTATTGCTGCGATTATATTTCCTTTCCTTGCGGATTCAGGATGCCCTAAGAATTTAAGCCCGATTATAAATGCTATAGAAGCAATGAGGTACGAGATTTCTAAACTATACTGCGCCATTTAATTTTTAGGTTTTTTCTTAAACATTTCAAGCATTCTGTCAGTTACAACAAATCCACCGACTACATTTAATGTACCGAGTATAACTGCAATGAATCCGAGAACAAGAGATAAATAATCATTGCTGTCTGCCAGTCCCATCACGATTACTGCGCCTACTATAACAACGCCGTGGATTGCATTTGCTCCCGACATTAAAGGTGTGTGAAGGATGGATGGTACTTTAGAAATAACTTCTATGCCTAAAAA
Organism: Bacteroidota bacterium; assembly: GCA_018266835.1. Taxonomy (NCBI): domain Bacteria; kingdom Pseudomonadati; phylum Bacteroidota; species Bacteroidota bacterium. The sequence continues at coordinate 1,627,937 of JAFDZP010000002.1, forward strand.
TATTGAAAGGATAAGAATATAAAAAACTTTTATGTTTGCGCCTATAAAAGAAATTATAGTTTCCATAAAGTAATTTAAAAAAGTAATTTTGAATTTATTTTTTCAGGAAATTTTCACCGTTATGTGTTACACACATTCCCTTAATAATATCATCTTCGAAGTTGATGTTAATATTGCCGTCTTTGATTAAAATTTTCAAAAGCGACAATGCATTCTTGCCGAACATCTTGCTTGCATCATAAGGCATGGTGGATTGTAAGTTGGAATTTCCTATTATTGTAATACCGTTGTAGTTCACCGTTTCATTATCCTTAGTCATTTCGCAGTTGCCCCCTGTAGAGGAAGCTAAGTCAACTATCACAGAACCTTTTTTCATGTTGTTCAGAGTCTCTGTTGTTATAAGCAGCGGAGCTTTTCTTCCCGGTATCTGTGCTGTTGTTACAATTACATCAGATGCCAGTGCATGTTTTTGAATAAGTTCACTTTGTTTCTTTTTGTATTCCTCTGTTTGTTCCACAGCGTAACCGCCTGCTTTTGAGGCATCGGCTGCACCTTCTACTTCTACAAATTTAGCGCCCAAGCTTTTTACTTCTTCCTTCACTGCAGGTCTTGTATCGAATGCCTCTACTACTCCGCCTAATCTTCTGGCAGTTGCAATTGCCATAAGTCCGGCAACGCCTGCGCCGATTATTAAAACTTTAGCAGGGGGAATACTTCCTGCGGCAGTTGTAAGCATCGGAAAAAATTTCGGCAAATGTGTTGAAGCAAGTAAAATAGATTTGTATCCCGCAATTGTAGCCTGTGAAGAGAGTACATCCATTGTCTGTGCGCGTGTTGTTCTGGGAATCATTTCAAAACTCAGTCCCGTAACTTTTTTCGCTGCAAGTTTATCAGTAATGTTCGGTTGTACCAATGGTTGTAAAAATGAAATCAGAGTCTGGCCTTCGCGTAATTTATCGATCTCATCATCCGACGGAGGATTGATTTGTAAAACTATGTCGGCTTTTTTTAATAAATCTTCTCTTGAATATAGCTCTGCTCCCGCCGAAGAATACATCTCGTCGCTTGCATAGGCTCTTTCACCTGCGCTTTTTTCTACAATAACTTGAAGATTTAATTTTTTGATTTGGTCAACTAATTCAGGAAGGATAGAAACTCTATTATCGAATTGCGGCTCTTTTGTAATCCCTAGAATCATATCATTTTAAAAATAGTGACATTTTTGTCGAATAAAAATGTATTTATCGGTACGGACTATTTTACAGAATAATCAGATTAAACTCTTTCTGTCTTTTGATTTATTTCTTTTAAAACTTTATGCACATTTTTTTTCTTAAGCTGCTCAAGTGAGTAAGGCATTCTTAATCTCCAGTTGTTATCTGACATCAAGCCCGGATAATTTATCCTGTTCTCTCTTAATTCTTTACTGTTAAAAATATCTTCGTCGAGATTTAAATATTCATTCATTAACTGAATTGAAAATATTGACGAACTGAAACCGACGGCTTCAAATGTTTTTTTAATTATCTCCATATTGAGCTGCTGGCTTCTTTCAGTATAACCTATCATTTTCAGAAACTTTCCTTTTTCATCAAACGAGCTTAAGTATATATCAATAAAATTCCAAGCTTCATGCCACTGCAAACGAAGGATACCAATCATTACGTAAACATCACTTATCTCTTTTTTCCAGCAGAGTTTATGCTCAGTGCATTTTTCCTTATCACAGAAAATTTCTATAATTTTTTCAATGCTGCTTTCCGGGTATTCCTTGCTTCTGCATATCTGAATAAATCCTTCTTTGTCAATCATCCCTGCTTCATTGCTGTACCAGTCGCAAAGAGTGCTGGAGTCATGCGTTGAAATCATAGCTGCGGAGTTTGCTCTGTACTTGAACGGATTTATAAAATCATAGTTGCCATTGTACTCACGCATCCATCGCATAACGTCTGTTCCGGGAATTCCGTATTCTTCTAACACTCTATAAGATACGGGAGGAACTGTACCCAAATCCTCTGCAACGGGAAGCATTTCGTTTCCGCTCGTCATAGCATTAATTATTTTCTCTGCCTGCTCAACCCACTTGCCTTCATCTTCGGGATAAAATTTTCCTTTCATTCCGCCGAATTCTTCAGGCGTATCTTTATCTATCGTCCACACTCTGAATAATCCCACGAAGTGGTCGATGCGGTACATGTCGTAAAAATTGGTAGCGTACTTTAAGCGTTCTTTAATATATTTGAATTTCTCTTTCTCAATTACTTCCCAGTTGTAAACGGGCATTCCCCATCGTTGTCCCTTTGCAAAATACATATCGGGCGGCGCGCCGGAGAGCTTATCCATCTTAAAATATTTTTTCTTCTGAAAACACCATACATCTGCGCTATCGCGTGAAACAAGAAAAGGAATATCTCCCATCAAAAAAACTTTCTTTTCAGCGGCATATTTTTTTACTTTTGTAAATTGTTCATACAGCTGCCACTGAATCCAGAAATAAAATCTTAATCTCTCTTTATATTCTACTTCAATTTTATCTAATTCTTTTTTATCGGCGCGTTTATGTTTCGGCTGCCACTCTTCAAATCCTTTTAAACGATTTACTTCTTTCAGGACTTTATACATCGCATAATGCTTCAGCCAGAAAACATTTTTCTTTCTGTAGCTTTGGAAATCATCCGAGTCCTTAAAGTCAGTCTGAAATATTTTCCAGAGCAGATTTATTTTTTCATCCTTAATATTATAATCAACTTTATAATTTCCTTTGGGGAATTTTCTTTTTAATTTTTTTATGTCCGGTTTATATTTATCAGTATCTATATTTTTTAAATCAGATAAGCGGAGATACATCGGTTCAAGAGCGAATGTGCTTATAGAATTATAAGGCGAATGGTCATAACCTGTTTCATTCATAGGAAGAAGCTGCACAATACTAAGCCCCGACTTTTTGCACCAGTCTATTAATAATTTCAGATCCGGAATTTCGCCTATACCCGTGCTTTTTCGTGAGTATAAATAAAAAAGCGGCAGAGCAGTTCCTGCTCTCCGCTTAATCCCAATCTTAGCCCATTTATCAGATGTTTTAGAAGTATGAAATGAGTTGTAAGCCAATACGTTTTTAATTTTATATATCTAAATAATACCTTTAAAATAATCGAACTTAATTTTTCCTGCCAGCGGCTTAATTTCTTTTAAATACATTACAGCTGCATCAGGATATTTTTTATCGTTCGGAATTGCATTCTTTAATATTGCAAGGAAACTCTCTTCGTAATCTACTCCCGTAATATCATTCAGGTATTCAAGTGTACGGCAGGCGTATTTTAAAATTTGTTTTGCTTCAAGCCCTGCAATATCACTGAAGAACCATCCGCAGCTTGAGAACATCAGCAGGGAATATTTTTCCATCTCGAGCATTTTGAATACAAGCTCGATGCCCTTATTATCAACGTTTACCCGCCCGTGTCTTGCAAAAAATTTTATTATGTTGTGATGACTTTTCTCGTGCATTAAATCAATGTAATCGTTTCGTGCGCTCCAGACATCTTTCAGATATTTATTTCCCTCTGCTTCAAAAACTTTTGTACATTCATCGCGAAGCCAGTTAAGAGAGTCTCTCAATGGAGTTCTCCATTTCTGATTCCATCCTGCTTCTCCTCCGGTAGAGTCGCCGCAATCCTCTTTCCATCTTTTTACACCGTGGCCGCAGCTCCAGGAAGTGCCTAAACCTTCGGGACCTTTTTTAATTTTTACTTCCCATTTCGGAGGATGAGATTTGAGGTACTCGCCGTAGTTACAGATTTTAATTCCATTCTGAGGCGCAAGTTCTGAAAGTAAATACGCTATAGTTCTGTCTGCAAATTTTTTGTGATGACCAAACGTCTCTCCGTCAGTAGCTATGCTTATAAGCTGAGGCTCGCTTCTGTTTTTATCGCGCGACTCGTTTATTTTGTCAAGCAGCTTGCCTGCATCGTTCAATAAATCTTCGAATGCAATTGTCTTTGATAGCGGACCGTCGTAGAAAAATATATCAATATGTTTTTTATGATTAAGCTGTGAGTAACATCTGTAAGGGCGTTTTGTATCAATGCTGTTATCTGATACATCGTGCCATCTTCTTTCGCCGATACTTCGCACACACTCTGCCTGACTTGCATCGAGGATAATATATTTTATTCCTTCATGTATAAGGACTTCTATTGTTTCGTAATCGCAGGCAGTTTCGGCAAGCCACATGCCTTCAGGTCTGCGATGAAAATTCAATTCAAAATCTCTTAAGCCCCATTTTATTTGTGTAAGCTTATCACGGAGATTTGCAAGCGGCATTATAATATGATTATACACCTGGGCAATTGCGTTGCCGTGACCGTGTCTGCGTTCAACACTTTTTTTATCGGCGTCAATAATTCTGTGATAAAGGTTGATGTGCTTCTCTTTGATCCAGTTGAAAAGCGTGGGACCGAAATTGAAATTTAAAAGCTCGTAATTATTTACTTCGCGGATGAGAGTTGTATAGTTTTCATAAATTCCCGCTTCTGAGTTCGGCAGATAGCACTCAGAATAAATTCTCTCGTTCCAGTTATGGAAAGGTGCTGCGCTTGGTTCATCGTCAATTTCATTAGTCCATGGATTTTCACGCGGCGGCTGATAAAAGTGCCCGTGAATACATAAATATACTTCTGACATTTTATTTCTTACTTCCTTCCTTCTAAAATTTTAATTTGGCTGTTCAGTTTCTTTGTTAATTGTTTCCGGAGCGTCAGTTTCATTACTAACTTCTTTTTGAGTTTCTGTTTGAATTTCTTCCGGGGATATAGTTTGTGTTTCTTCGTTTGTTGTTTCGTTTACTTCTTTGTTTATTTCTTCTTGCTTCTCTTCATTTGTCTCTTCACCTGTTTCTTGTTTAGTATCTTCTATCTGTTCCGTTTTGTTTTCATCTGTTTTAACTTCCTGAGTAAATTCATCTTCCAGTTCATGTATAAAAATATTTACGGCAAGAGGAGGAAGATTTACTTTAATAGTATAGGGCCATTGAAATTTGTATCTGTCTTCTGTGTGAATTCCTCCCAAGTTTCCTTCACCTGTCCCGCCGTATTCAACTGCATCGCTGTTTAGAATCTCCCTATAAAAACCTGCACGCGGTGTGCCGAATTCATAATCTTTTCTGTGTACGGGAGTCATATTAAATGTAAAGAGCAGCATTTGTTTTTTATCTGCCGAGTATCTTACAAAGCTTAAAACACTGTTATCGGAGTCCGTAAAATCCAGCCAGTGAAATCCGTCGCTTCTGAAATCAATTTCGTAAAACGCCCTGTATTGATGATAAATTCCCGATAAGTCTTTAAAATATTTCTGCAGCTTTACATTTAGGTCTTCATTCAATACATCCCATTGCATAGCAGTATCGGCATTCCATTCGTGAAACTGCCCAATATCATTCGTCATAAAATTTAATTTCTTTCCCGGATGACCGAACATAAATCCGAAGAAAGTTCTCATGTTAGAAAACATACTCTTAAGCTGTCCCGGCATTTTGCTTACCAATGCTTTTTTCAGATGAACAACTTCATCGTGTGAGATTGGCAGCAGATAGTTTTCATTGAACGAATACCAGAGAGAAAATGTAATTTTATTATGAAAATATTTTCTGTAGATGGGGTCTTTTGAAAAATATTCAAGCACGTCATGCATCCAGCCCATATTCCATTTCATGTCGAACCCGAGTCCGCCCAGGTAAGTAGGCTTTGTAACTCCCTGCCAGTCAGTGGATTCCTCTGCAATCATCAAAGTGCCTTTGTGATATTTATGCACCGTGTCGTTCAGCTTTTTTAAAAAAGCGACTGCTTCAAGATTTTCTTTTCCGCCAAGTTCATTCGGTTCCCATTCGCCTTCATTCCTGCAGTAATCTAAGTACAGCATAGAAGCAACTGCATCAACGCGTAAGCCGTCAATATGATAAACCTTCAGCCAGAAGAGAGCGTTTGCGATTAAAAAATTTGTAACCTCAGTCTTTGCATAATCAAAAACATAAGTGCCCCATCCGTTATGAAATCCTTTTTTAGGATTTGTGTAAGCGTAAATTTGTTTACCGTTAAAATTGTTTAAGCCGTGTTCATCGGAGGGGAAATGTCCGGGTACCCAGTCGAGTATCACTCCGATATTATTCTGGTGGCAATGGTCAACGAAAAGCATAAAATCTTCGGGTGAGCCGTAGCGGCTTGTTGGAGCAAAAAATCCCGTAACCTGATATCCCCATGAAGCATCAAGCGGATGCTCCATTATAGGAAGCAATTCTATATGGGTGTAACCGTAAGTTTTGCAGTGCTCAACAAGTTCGTATGCAAGCTGCTTGTAGCTTTTATATCCCCAGTCATTTTTGAAATCGGGATTATCGTAATCTTTTTTCCATGAGCCGAGATGAACTTCGTAAATATTCATGGGCTGATTTCTGTAATCATATTTTCTTCGCGTCTTCATCCATTCGTTGTCTTTCCATTTGTATCTATCTATGGCGGCAACTTTAGAAGCATTGCCCGGTCTTAGCTCTGCACTGAATGCATACGGGTCGGATTTATAAATTACTTTTGTTGGTGATTTTGTTTTGATAGCATATTTATAGAGGTCGCCTTCTTTTACTCCGGGGAGAAACAAAGTCCAGTAACCTGTATCGCGGCAGTTTTCCATAGGAAGAAGCCCCTCAGTCCAGTCATTGAATTCACCTGTAATGCTCACAGCTTTCACATCGGGAACCCATACACGAAAGATAGTACCTCTTACTCCTTTAATGCTTGTTTTATGCGCGCCGAGTTTTTCATAGCTCTTAAAATGATTTCCTTCTCCCAGCAGATAAACATCCATATCGGTTATTTCAGTGCGGTAATAGTAGGGATCTTCGAACTCAGATTTGTTTCCGTTTGATTCAATTACAATTTTATAGGGAAAGAGTTCAGTGGTATTTTCAAATTTGGCTGAGAATATTCCTGAAGAGTTTACTTTTTCCGCTTCAGTTAATTTTTTGCCTTTGCGTTTAATCCATACTTTTTCAGCAAAAGGGAGATAACAATTTATTGACAATTCTTTTTTATCTTCATCTAGCTGCGGACCGAGAACGGAATACGGCTTATCTTCTTCAAAAGAAATTATTCTCTGAAAAGGATTTGCTGCTTTTTTATTTGACTTAACTGCGCTTTGCTTTGCCATATTGTGTAATCATAAAATTGTTAATTCTTTTTTAAAGTTAAATACATTAATGTTGTATTGAATAATTACATATTCCTACTAATAGGGAAGATTTAATTGCTTAAGGAATTAGTAATAATTATTTTGTGTGTGTAATAATGCGATGTGGCGCCGCGACCACAAGCTTCCCCCTCCTTTACAAGGAGGAGGATTGAGGGAGTGGTTAAATTTATCTAAAGCTATGATGAATTTTAAAAACTCTCAGTATTGTTTTTACAATACCGGGTTGAACAAAATCCGTCAAAAATCCGTCATTTCAAAGAAATTTTTCAATCGTGTCATCATATTAAATCATAAAAATCTGTGTTATGAAATCTATCTGTGTATTCTGCGGCTCAAGTATGGGAAACAATCCTGACTTCAAAAATACGGCTGTACAAATCGGAAAATATTTTGCTGAAAATGATATTATGCTTGTTTACGGCGGGGGCAATGTAGGGCTAATGGGTGTGCTCTCGCATTCAGTCATGAATAACGGCGGGAAGGTAACGGGAGTAATTCCCAATTTCATGATGGAAAAAGAATGGGGCGACGAATCTGTAACAAAGCTGCACAGAGTCGGTTCGATGCACGAGAGAAAAAAACTGATGTCAGATATTGCTGACGGATTCATTGCAATCCCGGGAGGAATAGGAACGCTTGATGAACTTTTTGAAATTTTTACATGGAAGCAGTTGAATCTTCATTCAAAGCCGATTGGTTTACTTAATACAAACGGTTACTATAATTCAATGATTGAGTTTCTGAATAACGTTGTTGCGAATGGATTTATGAAAAAGGAAATCCTTGACTACTTAATTATAAAAGATAATATTGAAGATTTAATTGAGTCGTTATTTAACTGAGTTATTTCAGAAGTGGCTTTCACGGGAGCTACTGTTTTGCCAGCTCCCGTGAAAGATTTGGAAGGTATTACATGAGGTAATAAGTTTTTGCGTATTGGCAGATACACACTCTTTTTTTAATGAACGTTGTAGTTCTAAACTTTTATGGTTTCCCCCGGGATGAGCCCTTATTACCTATTCCTATAATAAGCGTCACCCCGGATTTTTAAGGAATTCTCTTTTCCTGCAGGCATCCCGTTTCCGGCTCCCTTGATACCATACAGAAACTCTTATAAACTTCTTAAACTTTTTGAGATATATTCCTCACCGGAAAAATTCTGTTCGGCTCGCTTGTATTCCGGTGAGCATATATTTGGCTTTAGTTAATGCTAACTCTTTTGCTCATTTTTTTAGCCGATTTATTGAGCTATATAAAATTTAATTTTACCTGACAAAACAACCCACTAAAACCATAACAAGTAATAAGCCCATTCCCGTAAATCCGATGTATTCAAATTTTGTTAATTCTGCTTTGTTGTTTTTGGAGTTTTTCATAAAGTTAAATTAAAATTAATTTTTAAAATTATTGAACTTTTGTTTATCAGATTAAGAATCAGATTAAGAAAATTGATGTAGTCATGAGAACTAAGAATGCTGTATAGAATCCTATCACTTTTAAATCCTGACTATTGAACTTTCTGTTTTCTGATTTCATTTTACTATTTGAAATAAGATTGTGAAAATAATTAAACCTGTTATCACTGCATCAAATCTGTTAAACTCTGTCTTTTTTATTTTCTGTATCATTTTGTATCCTTGCTTTCAAATCTTAACAAAGTTACAAACTAATGTTTAGCTCAGCAAAGAGGTTTTAAAGGAAAAATCGGTAAGAAAAATATTGCATTTTCTTGTAAATCCCCTAAAATAGCACTTAAATGTACAATTCTATGCAGAGTTGCTTTGTTAAAAATCGGTAAAAAATACAACAGGAAATTTTGGTTTTAAAATCGAGCATATTTTTAATGAATTTTTTCAAAACATGATATAAAATGCTTGTTTATGGTGTTTTTTTACAGAAAATCCTTGGAAGCAAAACAGCAATAATCGGTAATAAAAGGGTTGTATTATACATTTACAAAAAGTATCTTAGTCGAATAAAAATCTGCTGTTCAAACAAAAATTTACTCCCTTGCTTCAGGAATTCAAATTTATAAGGATTTTAAAGACTCTATCTACAAAAGAACTGAAAGGATTTCGTGATTTTATTGAATGTGCTTACTTTAATAAGAATGAGAAGCTTGTAAAATTCTATGATTATATATTGAAATTTAAACCTGACTTTGAAAGCAGAAATTTTACAAAAGAAAAACTTTTCAAATATACTTTTGGAAAAGAGGAATTTGATTATGCAAAGCTTAAACATTATTTCAACTATGCTTTCGAACTTCTTGAAGATTACATTGTTTACAACCAGACAATCAAAAATGAAAAAGAGAGAGACTTTACTCTTCTGACTTTTTACAGAGAGAGAAAGCTTAACAATTACTTCATTAACCTCACAACAAAAATTTCAAACGAACACAGCAACATAAAATATAAGGAGCCGGAAGATTTTAAATACGAGAACAGATTATCCAACGAACTTGAAATATTCTATTATCAGAATGAATTTAAAGAAGATAAAATTTTCAGCGCTCAATACAAAGATCTTTTCAGTATGCGTGATAATTTTTTCCTGGAATTCTTTTACAGACTGAGTACATTACTGGAGCAGAGACGCGGCTTCAGATATGAACTTGAGAAAAATTTCCCGTATCTTCAGGGATTGCTTGATTACATTGAAAATAATTCAGCAGAGGTTGACAGGTCTCTGCTTCTGGTTTATAAAGTTTTTATGCTCGATTATAAACGCGAAGAAAAAACATATTATGATCTGAAAGAAATTGCTGTCAATGAATATAAAGATATTCCTGATGTAATAAGGCGTCACATGTTTGAATCACTTGTTGATGTCGGATACAAAATTGTAATTAGCGGTAACAGTGAGTTTTATAAGGAGCTTTTTGATTATTACAAATTTTTTGTGGATAAGTATGATGAGGTCTTCGGCGATTCCTATCTTGACCACTCCAGGTATTTTTATATTACAACTCCCGCGCTTCATCTTAAAAAGTTTGAGTGGGCTAAAAATTTCATAGATAAGTTTAAAGAAAAACTGCCTCCTGTTCAGGAAGATTATCAGTATTTATATACTCTCGCAAATTATTATTTCAGTACTAAGGAATTTACTCATGCGCTGGAAGTCCTTGCAAAAATTAAGGATAATAAAAATCAGCATGCTCTCATTGCGAATAAACTTAAGATGCAAATACTGTACGAGCTGAAAGATTTTGAAACATTAATATATCTGATAGATTCTTAC